>JBCAXC010000008.1:0-15267 GCA_038534255.1 Pseudomonadota bacterium | reverse complement strand
AGGTTGGCGTGCGCTTCGCGGGAGATCGAACCAAGCGACATCGCGCCTGTCGCAAACCGCTTCACGATCTCCGCAGCAGGTTCGACCTCTTCAAGCGGGAGCGGTTTACGCCCAACCTCATCCGCCAACCGGATCCGGAAGAGACCGCGAACCGTCAGCAAGTCTTCGCTCTGCGCATTGATCTCCTCAGCGAAGCTCGCATACTTCTCCGGAAGGTTGCCGCGCACAGCATGCTGCAGATCGGCGACGCTCGTCGGTGTCCAGGAGTGCGCTTCGCCGCGGATACGGTAGGCGTACTCCCCGCCCACCTCGAGCGTATTTGCAAGCACTGGCGAGTTGCCGAACGCCTCTTGGTGGCGACGCACGGTTTCTTCCGCCACCTCTTCAAGCCCAATGCCCTCGACCTGGGAGTGCGTCCCGAAGAAATACTTCTCCACAAACGCCGAACGCAGGCCAACCGCATCGAAGATCTGCGCACCGCAGTACGACTGGTACGTCGAAATTCCCATCTTCGACATGACCTTCAGCAGGCCCTTGTCGATCGCCTTGATATAGCGGTTTTGCGCCTGCTCCATCGTGATCGTGTCATCGAGCTCAGGAAGAATCTCTTCCAGCGTCTCGAACGCCAGATAAGGGTTGATCGCCTCGGCGCCATATCCGGCAAGCGTCGCAAACTGATGGATTTCGTGCGCCTCGCCCGTCTCGACGACGAGACCGACCGACGTCCGCAGACCTTTGCGGATCAGGTGATGATGCACCGCGGATGTCGCAAGCAGCGACGGGATCGCAATCCGCTCCGGCGACACCATCCGGTCCGAAAGGATAATAATGTTGTAGCCGCCCGAGATCGACTGCTGCGCTTCCGTACAGATCTGTCGGATCGCCGTCGCCATGCCCACGGCCCCTTTCGACGCCTCATAGGTGATGTCAATCGTGAGCGTGCGGAAGTGATTGTCGGCGATATCCCCGATCTGGCGAATGCGCTCCAGTTTGCCGTTCGAGAGGATCGGCTGCGCCACCTCGAGCCGTTTGAGATCAGCCGTGCCTTCGAGATCGAGCAGGTTTGGACGCGGCCCGATGAACGAGACAAGCGACATAACCAGCTCTTCCCGGATCGGATCAATCGGGGGGTTCGTCACCTGCGCGAAGTTCTGCTTGAAATAGGTATGCAGCAGTTTTGGACGGTCCGAGAGCGCAGAGATCGGCGTGTCCGTCCCCATCGAGCCGGTGGCCTCTTGCCCGACATGCGCCATCGGCGCCATCAGGAACTTGAGGCTCTCCTGCGTGTAGCCGAACGCCTGCTGGCGATCGAGCAGAGGGATATTGGACTTCGGCCGCTCGGGCATCTCCGGCTTCGGCAGGTCCTTCACGTGGATCTGTGTGCGGTCCAGCCACTTCTGATACGGGTTGGCGCGCGCTAGCTCAGCCTTCACATCCGCATCATCGATGATCTTGCCCGCTTCCAGATCGATGAGCAGCATCTTGCCGGGCTGTAGCCGCCACTTGCGGACAATATTTTCCTCCGGAATCCTCAGCGTCCCGGCCTCTGAGGCCATGACGACACGGTGATCTTTCGTGACACAATAGCGAGCGGGCCGCAGTCCGTTACGGTCGAGCGTTGCCCCAATCTGACGGCCATCCGTAAACGCAACAGCGGCCGGGCCGTCCCACGGCTCCATCAGCGCTGCATGATACTCGTAGAACGCGCGCCGCTCCGCATCCATCAGCGGATTCCCGGCCCAAGCCTCCGGGATCAGCATCATCGCCGCATGCGTCATCGAGTACCCACCCTGGATCAGGAACTCGAGCGCGTTGTCAAAACAGGCCGTGTCGGATTGCCCCTCATATGAGATCGGCCAGAGCTTGGAGATGTCTTTGCCGAACAGCGGCGACTCCACGGACGCCTGCCGCGCCGCCATCCAGTTCACGTTGCCGCGCAGCGTGTTGATCTCGCCGTTGTGCGCGACCATCCGATAGGGGTGCGCCAGCTTCCACGACGGGAACGTGTTCGTCGAAAACCGTTGGTGCACAAGCGCCAAAGCGGAGGAAAATCGCGGGTCGTGCAGGTCTTTGTAATAGGCGGCCAACTGATCAGCGAGAAACATTCCCTTGTAGACAATCGTCCGGCACGAGAGTGATACGATATAAAATCCATTATCGCGCCCTTCGGTCTCCTCGAAGATGAAGTTCGAGATCACCTTGCGCAGCATGTAGAGCTTGCGTTCAAACGCATCCTCATCAAGTGGCTCCGCACCCGGCACCTGTCCGATGAAGACCTGACGCTGGACGGGCTCGAGGGCACGAACGCCATCCGAAAGGCCACTGTTGTCCGTTGGCACATCACGCCAGCCGAGCAGCACGAGTCCTTCCGCCGCAATCGCACGCGTGACGATATTCGCGCAGTGGCTTCGCAGCGCCTGGTCCTGAGGCATGAACATGTGCGCAATGCCATACGCCCCGGCATCCGGAAGACGGATACCGACCTCATCCGCAACTTCGGAAAAGAACGCGTGCGGGATCTGCACGAGCATGCCTGCGCCATCGCCAGCCAGCGGATCGGCCCCCACCGCGCCACGGTGTTCCATGTTCTCGAGAATCTCGATCCCGCTCTGCACGATGTCGTGCGACTTCCGGCCCTTGAGATCGGCAATGAACCCGACGCCGCATGCGTCATGCTCTTTCGCGGGCGTGTAGAGGCCAAGGTCCGCAGCGCGATCGCGTGCATCGAGTTTCAAAGCGACCATGGTCTTGTCCTCCATCTACGGTGGCGAACGATCCGCACACCGGCTGCCAACCTGCTCTCGAACGCCGACCCGACACGTCATCTCGCGCACATAAGCCAGCACAACGCATACGCGTTGAGTAACTCATCCGATCGGCGCCGCACCGCGCAACCGAGACGCGCTCAAGCCCGATCGCCCAGCGTACGCCGTGCGAAATGGGACAGGTTGGTTGACCTAATTCCCTTTGGAAAGCAGATTTGTCGTGCGCAGACAAGACTTTGCACGTTCTGGCAGAGCGGTCGCGGACGCTGCGCCGCAGGCCACGAGCCCGGAAATCTTTGCCTGGCGCGTCACTGCAAAACACCTCGACTTACCGCGTTTCGCCGGGCAGATCAGCGCGTAGCAGCCGACGCTGATGCACAGGAGAGGCACATCGCATGACAAAGCACGCGCCGCACGGATACTGGCCGTCTCCGATCACTGGAGAGCTTGTCGCAGGCAAGACGCGTCGCTTTGGTCATCTCACGTGCGCAGACGAACATGTCTACTGGTGCGAAGGCCGACCTGAAGAGGAGGGCCGGTGCGTCATCGTCCGCGCACCCGTTGACGCGCCAGACAAGCACGAAGACATCCTGCCCGCGCCGTGGTCCGCAAGTGCGCGTGTGCATGAGTATGGCGGTGGCGAGTTTTCGGTCACCAATGGCCGCACATGGTTTGTCAACGCTGACGATCAGGACGTCTATCTCGTCAGCCTCGGCGGTGTGAGCCGCATCACGCGATCTCCGGACATGCGTTTCACGGACCTGGTCCCGGTTCCAGACAGCGGGCGCGTGTTCGCCGTCGCGGAGCAGGAGATCGAAGGCGCGCACCATCCGCAAAACATGATTGTCGAGATCGATGTGCCATCGGGCAAAGTCACACCGGTCGTACAGGGCGCAGACTTTTACGCCCAGCTACGGCTCTCACCCGATGCGCGTCATCTCGCGTTCATCGCATGGGATTTGCCTGGCATGCCGTGGGACAATGCCGCGCTGTTCACGGCAGCCGTGGATGCTGACGGGCTCGCACCGCCGATCCGCCTCACGACCCAACACGACGGGACAATCTTCCAGCCGGAGTGGGAAGACGATACCACGCTGCGCTATGTCAGCGATGTTGATGGCTTTGGCCGCCTCTATCGCCACCACGTAAGCAAGCCCGGCCCCCCAACCAATCCTCTGACACCAGCTCACGAGGACCTGCTCCGACCGCTCTGGAACTTCAGCATGCGCTCACACGCACGCGCGAACGACGCACTCTGGACCAGCGGATTCAAGGCCGGCGAAAGCGTCATCCGACGCGACGGTACAGCAGTGTTGGACGAACTCGTCGAGTTCAGTGACCCGGCGCCAGCCGCAAATCGTGTTGCCGGTTATGCCGCTTTCAGCGACCGCCCGACGGAACTCATCATCGCCGGCAGCGACGGCACGCGACACACCATCCGCACCGCCGCGGACATCGATCTGGACACCGCATATTTCTCTCCCGCAGAGGTCGTGCAGTTCCCGGGAGCCGACGGCGCAGAGGTCGCCGCGCTGTACTACCCACCGGCCAACGCCGCCGTGACGGGAGCGCCCGGCATCGCGCCTCCTGCCATCGTCACAGCACACGGCGGCCCGACCGGCATGGCCAAACGCGGGCTGATCCTGAAGACGCAATACTGGACGAGCCGGGGCTTTGCCGTCCTCGATGTCGATTACTCCGGAAGCTCAGGATACGGCCGCGCCTATCGCGACAGGCTCGACGCGCAGTGGGGCGTGCGTGATGTGGCGGATGTCGTGGCAGCCGCTCATTGGCTCGCACAAAGCGGCCGCGCGGATGGCGACCGCCTCGCGATCTCAGGCGGCAGCGCCGGGGGCTACACCGTCCTGATGGCGCTCGCCACCTCCACCGTCTTCAATGCCGGCGCATGCCATTATGGCATCGGCGATCTCGCGCAGCTGCTGAAGTTCACGCACAAGTTCGAGGCGGGCTACCTGTATCGCCTGTTCGGCGTTGGCCCGGACAACTGGCAGGAGACGTTCGCCGCCCGCTCGCCGATCAATCTGCTTGATGGTTTCCGCACACCGACCATCTTCTTCCAGGGAGCTGAGGATGCCGTTGTGCCGCCAGAGCAATCCCGCACGATGGTCAAGGCGCTTGAGGAAAATAATATCCCCGTCGCCTATCACGAGTTCGAGGGCGAACGTCACGGCTTTCGCAAAGCCGAGACGATCACCACGGTGCTCGAGAAAGAGCTCGAATTTTTCCGTACGCACCTCAAGCTCGGTGAGCCGGAAGCCGCGGCGAGCACCCCGTCATGAGCGCGGCACGGTCTTGCTGTCGCGCTGGCGCCGCAGCAACCGCCCGACAATGAACGACGTGCGCGGCAAGTAAACATATGGCGTTTTTTCCTCCACTGTCGGCCGCGCCATCATCCGAGCAAGTCCCGCCGCGACGAGCGCGACATGGAACACGGAGATGAACGCGAATAGCGCCATTGCGCCATAGAGATCGATCAGGATGGACGCGACGATCGGGCTGGCAATTGCCCCCATCGCAAAACAGAACATCAGTGCCGCCGACAGCTCGACCCGTTGCTCGCTGGTTGCGAAATCGTGGGCGTGCGACGCCGCGACCGAGAAGATCGGGAAGGTCGCCAGACCGAAGACCACGGCGTTCACCAGCGCAATTTGCGGCGAAGCCTGGCCGAACGCGATCGTCGCCCCGCACGAAGCCACTGCAGCGACGGACAGCCAGATCAAGACCCAGCGCCGGTCGAACTTGTCGGCCATCCAACCAGCCGGATATTGCGCCAACGCCCCGCCGAGCACGAACGCTGCAAGGAAGAGCGCGATCTGCTCTGTCGCGAGACCAATCTCCTGACCATAGATCGGCCCGACCATCCGAAACGAAGAACTTGTCACACCGCCGACGATCACCGCCATCGCCCCAAGCGGCGAAAGACGAAACGCAAGCATTGGGCGCAGGCGCGGCGCCTTTGGCATCTCCGGCTGCGTCAGCCGTGTCAGCGTGAGCGGGATCAACGATGCGCAACACATCAGCGCCAACAGGTTGTAGGAGAAATAAACAGCGGGCGGCAGAAGGCCGATCATCAACTGCGCCAGCAGCGAGCCGGAGATATCGACGACGCGGTAGATTCCGGTCGCACGCCCGCGGTTCTCGTTAGTCACCTTCGCATGCAGCCACGCTTCGACCACCGTATAGCACCCAGCAACGCAGATGCCGCTCGCGATCCGCATCAGCGCCCAGAGGTACGGATCGACCAGCATCATGTGCGCGAGAAGGCCGATCGCCCCAATGGCTGTGAACGCTGCAAACGTACGCGAGTGCCCGACCGTCCCCATCATCCGCGGTGCCAACCAGCACCCGATGAAAAACCCGAGAAAATGCGCCGAGCCAAGCAGGCCGACTTCAGTCTTCGAGAAGCCCAGCGCCAGCCCGGAAATCGCATCCAGCGGCCCGACACTTCCCGAACTCAACTGCAGAAGGAAAACGGAGAGAAAAAGCGCGGCAAACGACACCAGCATCCGCATGGAGGGCAGCCAGAAACTCGAGGTCACGCCCCCCGCTCAGGATGCGCGCACAATGCGCATCGGAGGTTCGTGTTGGAATATTCGCGAGCCTAAGCCGACCTCGCGGCGAGGTCACGCCCCACCTGCGCACGTCCGCCATGCAATGCGCGAATGCACCCGCAACACCCGCGTCTCGACCAGGTGCTCAACGACCGACCTTCTCGATCTCCAGGAAGCAGTGCACGTAGTCCATGGCATGGCCATCCGGCGCGGCCGCCACTTCATCTTCGTACGCCTGGTAGAACGCATCGACGAGCGTCGCGCGTTCGTCGGCCGGGCGTGACGCGTCAAGGGCGGTCGCGAACACCGTCTCGCTCCAGGACCGCAAGGTCGGAATGTATGAGATGGCGAACTCGCGCGTACTCATTGCACCGTCTGCCGCCTTAAATGCAGCGCGATAGGGACACCGCGTCAGCCTCGTCTCCGCACTGATCAGCCGCAGCCCGGCTTGCACAACGGCGCCGCCGTCCGCTTCAAGCGGTGCGCAAAACTCCGCCTTGGTGCGATAGAATTGCGCGAAGGTGGCGGCGACATACTCCTCGTGCGTGATCCGCCCGTCATCCACCATCGCCTTCCAGAGTCGGTCGAAGGTGTCGAACATGTTCACGCCACCAGTCGCGCCGAGATAGCGGCCCTCTTCGTCGATCCCGAAATTGCAGATGACGATCCGGCCGCCGGGCCGCAGCTCCCTCGCGCGCGCCAGCAGAATTTTCTCCCAGTCGTCCGCAGCCCGCGCAGCAAATGCAGCCAGCACATCGCCCGAGGCGCCAACCATGTGCACATGATCCGGTATATCGCAGGGCTTTTCGGAGACGTAGTGCATCGCGGTTGCCGAAAAGCCGATGTCCAGCGAGACATCCGGCAAGAGCTGTTGATGAAACCCGATCCCGACCGCATCCAGAAAGACGCCTTCGATCTCGGTGAGATAGTCGTGTCCGGAGCCCGTCAGCCCGAGCATGTTCTTGAACAGGTTCGAGAAATCGTTGCTCGGCAGATCGGTGTAGGTCATCTGCACTTGGTGCGCCGGAAAGCGTGTGCGCAGCGCAGCGATAACGGCATGGATCGTCTCTTTGGATGTCCCACCGTCCGCAGCGCCGAAGTCAGCGAGCCGTAACACGCGTCCATCTTCGGGTTCCGGAAGTGCTGCCACCGCATCGAGCAGCATGGCCCGCGCCTTGTCGATGACGTCTTTCGCACCGCGGGTGCGCTCGGAGTAATATCCTCCGCTCTTCATTGCGACGGTGGCCTCCGTCTGGCCAACCTGCCGCCCCGCTTCGCCCGCCAATTCAGCCATCGTCTCTCTCCCGCCTGCGTTTCTCACGCGGTAGCGTATCGGCACGGACCGATGGCACAAGAAAAAAGGGGCGCCGCGAAAGCAGCACCCCTCATTCTTTCACGCAGCACAGGCTCCGCAGCACCTGCAGCCGACGTTATGCAGCCGCCTGGTTCTCGATCACCTTCGTCTCGGAACCCGAGCCGATGTCGATCGTGCGTGGTTTCATCGCCTCCGGCACTTCGCGCACCAGATCGACAGACAGCATGCCGTCTTTCAGGTCAGCCGCCTTCACCTGCATATGGTCCGCAAGCTGGAAGCGTCGCTCGAAAGCGCGGTTCGCAAGACCGCGATGGAGATACTTCTTCTCGTCCTGCTCAGACGACTTGTTGCCCCGAATCGAGAGCATGCTCTCCTTGACCTCGATTTCGAGATCGTCGCGTGAGAAACCGGCGACCGCCATCGCGATGCGATAGTCGTGCTCGCCAAGCCGCTCGATATTGTAGGGCGGGTAGCCACCGCTTTCCCCATCAACGCTCGTAAGCGAATCGACGAGGTTGACCAACCGGTCGAAACCGACGGACTGGCGATAAAGCGGGGTCAAATCAAAACGTGCCATCAGCACATCCTCCTGAGTGAAGCGATATGAGGGACGGGATACGGAGGCATCCGGTATCCCGCTGGCCCGCCATTGCCTGGCCGGGCCGTTTCGTCTGTGCCGCGCCTCGAGATGAGCGCGCGACATCCCCGATGTTGGGATGAAAAAAGCCGGGTTCAAGAGCGCCGGGCGCACTCAAACCAGGTTGCATCCGCACGATCGTGAATATGAACAAAAGCTGAATATGGCGAAAAGCCAGCGTTCAGATGACGATCCCTAGACTTGCCACATTCTCAAGGCCTACAGGCCACCGCTGATCGATGGGGAACGTTCGATCGGCACTTCGGGAGGGCGAACAGATGACGGTACATGCTGGCGCAACGCGCGCAATCTTCAGGTCGGCTGCAGCGCTTTTCGTAACGCTTGGGGGCGTCACCACCGCGGCGGCGAGCGATGAGTGGCAGACAATCACGACCGCCAAACCCGCACCCACCATCCACGATCATCAGCGTTTCGGTCTTGGCGCCGAGATCCCCTCCGATGTCTTGTTTGCGGAGCCCTCACTGAAAGGCACTGGCAAGGAGAAGCCGCGCGTCAGCGTCCGCCGTGCCTCACCAAAGACGACGAAAAGCGGACCGGTCTTGAAAGGTTGGGACAACCTCGAAGTTGAGGTTGCCGGACAGAAGAGCCTTCGCGTCGGCGACGCGCTGCGCCCTGGCTGTCTCGACAGCCATGCGATCCTTGCAGCCATGACCGAAGCAGGTTGGAGCGAGTTCGCCAAGCAGGACACGCGCACCCGCAGCATCGCCTTCAACGCCCGCCGCCGCGATGGTCGGATCAAGCGCGTTCAGGTGGATCGCTGTAGCGGCGAGATCATTCACGTGAGTGCCGCCTACACACAGTAGCGCGCAACCGTTGCGCCTGACTGCAAAGCTGTTCAAATGATCGCCGGGCATGACCGGACGGGATCTAGCGGAGCAGCAGGCGATGGAACTGGTCAATCTGGTCAAGAACCCGGTCCCGAGTGGCGGCATGGCCGGACATTTTCAGGGTTTCGATGGCGCACCTTTGCGCTACGCAGTGTGGCCCGCCACGCGACGCCCGTCTCACGGCACGATCTGCCTGTTCAACGGCCGCACCGAGTTCATCGAGAAATACTTCGAGGTGATCGCAGACTTGCGCCGCCGCGGGTTTTCCGTCGCGACGATGGACTGGCGTGGCCAGGGCGGCTCCGTCCGCGAACTCCCCAATCGCCAGAAGGGGCACATCTCATCATTCACTGACTACGACCGCGATCTTGTCCGCTTCATGAAAGACGTGGTCCTGCCCGACTGCCCCCCGCCCTACATCGCGCTCGCCCATTCAATGGGCGGCAACATCGCCCTGCGCGCAGCGCGGATGACGGACTCGTGGTTTGAGCGGATGGTGGTGCTGGCGCCGATGGTTGCTTTGCACCCGGCAAGCCTCGGCGTGCCGACATTTGCGGCCCGCCTTTACACCGGAGCCGCAAGCCTGCTCGGCGGCGCGACGCGCTTCGTGCGTGGCGGATCGGAAGATGTGATCCAGAGCATGCCGTATGAGAACAATCCCTTGACGTCCGATCGTCGTCGCTTCGAACGCGCCAAGCTCATCCTCGAAGCCGCACCGGAACTTTCGGTCGGCGCCCCGACCAACGGTTGGCTGCACGCCGCTTTCCGTTCGATGGATGAAATCAGCGCCGCGCGCTATCCGCTCGATGTTCGCGTCCCGATCCTCTTCATCGTTGCGGGTGAAGACAGAATTGTTCTCCCCGAAGCCATCGAAAACCTTTCCGTGAGCTTGAAAGTCGGCACCAACGTCGTGCTCCCCCATGCCGAGCATGAAGTGCTTATGGAGCGCGATGCCATACGCCAACAGTTCTGGGCCGCGTTCGATGCCCATCTCGGTTGTGGTCCCTACGAAGAACGCGACGACAGGCCTGACGCCAGCAACTGACAGGCCTCGGCGTGAAGCGCCGGCGTCGCGGCCGCCACAACCTGACCGCCTGCGGCCGCGGATCCACCTTGCCAGTTCGAGATCACACCCCCGGCGCCGCGCACGATCGGGATTAACGGGGCGATGTCATACGCGTGTAGCCGGGTCTCGATCACCAGATCGATGTGCCCCGCTGCCAGCAGACAGTAGCTGTAGCAATCTCCGCCAAACCGCACGATTTTCGCGCGCGTGCGGCACGCGTCGAACGCGGCCGCCTCACCGGTCTCTTGCGGAAAGAGAAACGGGTCTGTCGTCGCCAGCACGGCGGCATCGATGGATGTCACCGCACTGGTCGCGAGCCGATGGCAACCATGCTGATCGCGCAACTTCGCCCGCGTCTCGAACGCGGAGAACCGCTCACCCAGCACGGGTTGGCTCATCACGCCGGCAATTGGGTCGCCATCCTCAAGCAATCCGAGCAGCGTTCCGAATGTCGGCAACCCGGCAACGAACGCGCGCGTCCCATCAATCGGGTCGATGATCCACGAATGGGGGCCGCGACCCGGCACGGTGTCAAACTCTTCACCGATGATCCCGTGGTTGGGCAGCTCCGCACCAAGTACCTCGCGGATCGCAAGCTCCGCGTCACGGTCCGCCTGCGTCACCGGATCGAAGTGCTCGCCCGCTCGCACCTCGCCGGCCTTAGTAACCTTGTTGAGCGCGGACGTTGAGCCAGCGCGAAAGGCCCGCGAGATGATCGCATCAGACTGATCCAGCGCTCGCATAGCGACGGTCTGCAATCGCTCAACATCCATCCCGATCGTCCCTCTGCGACGCAAAAACAACGCGCACCCACGTATCCGACCGGCCCGCCTCCTGACAGTGCTGCCAAAGCCACAGTGTTGCTCCTCAAGCACGAACTCAATCCGATGGTCCGATGGCGACCCACATCTAGTTGTGTCCAGTCAGCGATTCTACCAACGTGCGTGGGCAGAGTCGCTGTGGATGTACTGCTCGCATCCTCCTTGGATGCTTCCTCCCTTGACTTGGGCCGCTTGATCTCAATCTTGCGGCCATTTTTTTGCGCCAGCGTCTGGCGGCGCTACATCTGTTGCGCATGGGACACATGTCTGCGCGACGCGACGCGTTTCTACAATCCAGCTTGCTTTTGCACCGCAGCAATTCTATTTTTGCAGTGCGGCAGAGATGCCGTGCGCCCGTCTTGGGCGTTTCCTCCCAAAGACTTGGGGTCACCAGAACATTGTTCTCGTGACCTCTTTTTTTTAGGGCGCGTTGTCAGCCCTTACTCGGCAGCGTCAAGCATCCGTCCCAGCGGATAGGTCTCCATAACGCGCACCAGCGCTGCCTCGATGGCATCACGCACAGCACCGAATGTCCGCAGCCGCTCGAACCGCGCCTCATCCATATAGAGCCCGCGATTCAGCTCGATCTGGATCGCCTCGCACCCGGCTTTCGGGCGACCATAGTGCTCCGTGATATAACCACCAGCGTACGGACGATTGAGTGCGACGCGAAACCCTTCCGCCTGCAGAGCATCGCTGAGGAGCAATGTCAGCTCGCCGGTGCATGACATTCCGAAGCGATCACCCAGCACGATGTCAGCCCGCTCCTCCTGTCGCGCCGTCGATGCGGAAAGCGACGGCATCGAATGACAGTCAACAAGCACGACCTGACCGAAGCGCTGACGCCGCTCCTCTAGCAGCGCCGCGAGCGTGCGGTGGAACGGGCGATACAGCCGCTCGATCCTCTCATAGGCAACAGCGACGGGCAGCACATCACGGTAGATCGGTTCGTTGTCCGCGACCACACGCGCAATCGTTCCAAGACCACTCATCACACGGATCGAGCGCGTGTTCGCAAACGCGGGCACCGCCTCTGCAAACAGCTGCGGGTCAAGCTCATAAGGTTCGCGGTTGAGATCGAGGTAGGCGCGCGGGAAATCTGCGGCCAGCAATGGCGCGCCGAGCGCCGGAACACTGGCAAACAGCTCGTCGACAAAGCTGTCCTCGGACTTGCGAATGTCACTGTGCGATAGCCGCGACGTCTCTAGGAAAGCGTCCGGGTAAACACGCCCGGAGTGCGGCGTGCAGAACACGTAAGGCGCGCTCGGCGTCCTGCCACGCTCCGGCTGCGACACGGAAAAACCTGGTGTGAACGACGCACGGATCATCGCCCGTTCGCGCTCCACAACCGTCCGCGTCATCACCATCGATCCCCCGAAACACGTCGACGCGCAGCAGCTCGATGCAAACCCGCGAAGTGCTGAACGTAGCGACCACCCTGCCCGGCGTCCACCGCAGTGTCCGCCGCCATCGTGCGTGCGCGAGCCGATCTTCACACTACGTTCAGACAAATCACGCGAAGGATGAACGCATTCGAACTGGCATCCGTGACGACCCGGGACTAAAATTGCCGCATGACTGCTTCAGACATCTCAAGCCGCCCCCTGCAGCGCATCCTTCTGGCCGAAGACGACACATCGATGCGCGGCTTCCTCGAGCGCGCATTGCAGCGTGCCGGTTATGATGTCGTGGCTTTCTCGAACGGCGTTGATGCGCTGGCTTGCGCCGAACGCGAGCCGTTCACGCTGCTGCTCACCGACATCGTAATGCCGGAGATGGACGGGATTGAATTGGCGCGCCTCGCGAGCGAACACGATCCTGATTTGAAGATCATGTTCATCACCGGTTTCGCCGCCGTGACCCTCAACACCGAAGACCGCACGCCGAGTGACGCCAAGGTGCTCTCCAAACCGTTCCACCTCCGAGATCTGGTGAACGAAGTCGACATGCTGCTCGCCGAGTAGCTTCACGGTTCGGCCGACGCCGTTTCTGGACAATTCCTCGACATACCGGCGTCGTTTCCGGGCGCGCGGCGAATCTCGCCCTCATTAAACTCCAACGCTCACGACGGCCGCTCCTTGCGGAGCCTGCAGCGGAGCGCGCGATGAAGCCGGAAGACATCAGCCAGGTCAAAAACGTCATGGGCCCGATCGCGACGGCGCGCGGTCTCCCGAACGCGTTCTACGGAGACCCGGATGTGCATGCCCAGGAGACGCAACTTGTCTTCCACGACAACTGGGCCTGCATCGGCTTCGGCAAGGACGCTCCGAATCCGGGTGACGCGACGCCGGTCAATCATCTCGGCATACCGCTGCTGCTTGTGCGTGATCGAGAGGGAACCTTGCGCGTCTTCCAGAATGTCTGCCGACACCGCGGCATGATCCTGGTGGACGAGCCCACCAACATCAAAGGCGTGATCGCCTGCCCGTACCACGCCTGGTGCTATGAGATGAACGGCAAGCTCCGCGCGACGCCGCACGTTGGCGGACCGGGCAAGAACGTCGATGACAACATCGACCGGGCCACACTCGGGCTGATCGAAGTCCGGTCGCATGTCTGGATGGACGTCGTCTTCGTAAATGTGTCCGGCGAAGCGCCAGCGTTCGAAGATGCCATGGCACCGCTGCTCGCCCGATGGTCGGAGTTCCACGACCAGCCGATCCATCATGGCGGCCCGGAATCATCGTTCAAGTTGACGGTCCAGACCAACTGGAAGTTGGCGATCGAGAACTACTGCGAGAGCTATCATCTGCCGTGGGTCCACCCGGGCCTCAACAGCTACTCCCGTCTCGAAGATCACTATCATATCAACGAGCCCGGCGTGTTCTCCGGGCAGGGCACTGTTGTCTACAATCCGAAACTCGATGACACGGGACGCAGCTTCGACAACTTCGCCAATCTCTCAGAAAAGTGGGACACCGGCGCGGAGTACATTTCACTCTTCCCGAACCTGATGCTCGGCATCCACCGCGACCACTACTATGCCATCCGCATCGAGCCTGTTTCACAAACGGAAACGATCGAGCATGTCGAGATCTATTACGTGAACGAAGAGATGTGCGCGTCGCCGATGGCCGATCTGCGCGCGAAAAACGCGGCGCTCTGGAAGGGCATCTTCGAGGAAGACATCTTCGTCGTTGAGGGGATGCAGGCCGGCCGCGCCGCACCGGGCTTCGACGGCGGCAAATTTTCTCCCGCAATGGATGAGCCGACCCACACCTTCCATCACTGGGTCGCAAGCCAGTTTGCCGGTCAGCTCGATGGCGCCTCGATCACCAAAGCCGAATGAACGTGCATACGCCGACCGCGCTTCTATCGCCCGATGAGATCGGCGCACTCGAGCATGCGATCCTGGATGCGCACATCGGGTCCGATCTACCGCGCCTGGCGGATGGATATCGCAAGGGTGGAAACCACGCATTTGCCAGCGGCGAAATTGACGCAGGATGTTTTCTGTTCACGCAGGCCTACGTTTATGCGCTAAAAGCAGGCCTGCCGGATTTCGCGGAGGAACTTCGCGCCGTGCTCATGCACCACGGTCGCGAGGCGTGACAGGCGACGAGGCGACGGGCGCAGCGTGAGAGCGGGGCGCAACCGTCGTCGAACCATCTTCGCGCGGCGCGGTTGGAAGTTTTTCTTCCATTTCAAACGGGCGAGGGCACATCGGTGAAATACTCCGCATTCTCGATCGCGAAGCAAGCGCTTCGTGGCGACAAGGATTGGCCCCGCGTCTGGCGCCGTCTCGACCCACGTGACAGCTACGATGCCATCGTCATTGGCGGCGGAGGGCACGGCCTCGCAACCGCCTACTATCTTGCGCGCAATCACAACATGAAGCGAGTGGCCCTGCTCGAAAAAGGCTGGCTCGGCTCTGGCAATATCGGCCGCAACACGACAATCGTGCGCTCGAACTACATGCTGGAAGGAAACCAGCCATTCTATGAGCACTCGGTCAAACTGTGGGAAGGTCTGACCCAGGACCTCAACTACAACGTGATGTTCTCGCAGCGCGGGATCATCAACCTGTTCCACACGGATGCGCAGCGCGACATGTACGCGAGGCGCGGCAACTCCATGGTGTTGCACGGCTCAGACGCAATCCTCCTCGACCAGGACGGCGTGCGTAAACTCGCTCCGATGATCGACTTCGAGAATGGCCGCTTCCCGATCCAGGGTGCGCTCTATCAACCGCGCGCCGGAACAGCCCGCCATGATGCCGTCGCTTGGGGCTATGCACGTCAGG
>JBCAXC010000007.1:0-16002 GCA_038534255.1 Pseudomonadota bacterium | reverse complement strand
AACAGGCGCTCCGCCAGGTGAAGCTCCGCGCCATTGGTAAAACTCTTGACCATGGCGGCAGGCACCTGTGACGCGCCCTGGAAGCGGGCGTCGCTGCAGGCGGCGAGGAAGGCCCGATCCATTCCGCTGCGGTCTACGTCGTCTGGAAAGCGCCATTCCCGCTCGTTGATCTGCGCGTCGATTGGGCCGACGAAGACGCCGCCGTCCCGGATTTACGAAAGCTATGGCAGGCCTACGAACCGCAGATGCAGGCCTACCTCGACCGCGCTCTCAACCCTGTTGCCGCACCAAGCTACGGTGTGCCGGGCGATCTCTGAGTGAGACGTCAATAGCCGCCTGTGAACGGATCGTTGACGCACTTCTTTTTCGTCGCGTCCCACTTTTCCCCGTTGGGGCAGGACTTCTGGACGATGGACTGATCGAACTGCGCGGACGGCGCAGACGTGGCGAACGCGCCGGTCGCGATCATCGATGCACCGAGGAACAGGGCGGCACTGAGCGTCTGCGTGGTGGTTGAACGTTGCGTCATGAGTGGTCTCTCCGGTTGGGCAATGTGAACGAACGCAAAAACAACACGCGTCGCAAGCATATCGTCCCGGCGGACATCTCACCATCTCGTGATGCTTGAAAAGATCGGCGGCGTCACGCGGTTGCGGCTGCTTAAGGCCCTCGCTACATACCCGACCACACGCCCGCTCCCAACATGCCGGAAGGACCGCCACACACCATGGCCAACCCCGAGTACGTCTATTCGATGGACCGCGTCGCCAAGACCTATCCGGGCGGCAAGCAGGTCATCAAGGACATCCACCTCTCGTTCCTCCCAGGCGCCAAAATCGGCGTGGTCGGCGTCAATGGCGCGGGCAAGTCCACCCTGCTCAAGATCATGGCCGGTCTCGACACCGAGTTCACCGGCGAGGCGCGCGCTGCCAAAGGCATCAAGGTCGGCTATCTGAGCCAGGAGCCGGAGCTCGATGACGGCAAGGATGTGCAGGCGAACGTCATGGAGGGCGTCGCGGGCAAGCAGGCGAAACTCGACCGCTTCAACGAACTGGCGTTGAACTACTCTGATGAGACGGCCGATGAAATGGCCCGGCTCCAGGATGAGATCGACACCGAAAACCTGTGGGATCTCGACAGCCAGGTTGAACAGGCGATGGATGCGCTGCGCTGCCCGCCGGGCGATGCCGATGTCTCGAAGCTGTCAGGTGGTGAGCGCCGCCGCGTCGCGCTCTGCCAGCTCCTGCTCTCCCAACCCGACATGCTGCTGCTCGACGAGCCGACCAACCACCTCGATGCAGAGACGGTCGCTTGGCTCGAGCGGTTCCTGAAGGACTACGCAGGCTGCGTCATTCTCGTAACCCACGATCGCTACTTCCTCGACAACATCACCGAGTGGACGCTTGAGCTCGATCGCGGCACCGGTGTCCCCTACAAGGGAAATTATTCCGACTGGCTGGAGCAGAAGCAGAAGCGCATGGACGTCGAGGGCCGCACCGAGGATGCGCGCCGCAAAGCGCTCGCTGCGGAACTCGAATGGATCCGGTCATCGCCAAAAGCCCGTCAGGCCAAATCCAAAGCCCGCGTGTCCGCCTACGAGCAACGCCGTGACGAGGCTGAGAAGGACAAGGTCACGAGCGCGCAAATCCAGATTCCGCTCGGCCCCCGCCTCGGCAGCAAGGTCGTCGAGGTCGAGGGTATTTCCAAGGCTTTCGGCGACAAGCTCCTGATCGATAATCTGACCTTCAGCCTCCCACCCGGCGGCATCGTGGGTGTCATCGGCCCGAACGGCGCCGGCAAGACGACGCTCTTCCGCATGATCACTGGTCAGGAAGAGCCGGACAACGGATCGTTCAGCGTCGGCGAAACTGTGAAACTCGGGTACGTCGACCAGTCCCGCGATGCTCTCGATGACAACGCCACCGTCTGGCACGAAATCTCTGACGGGCTGGATGTGATCGCACTCGGCAAGCGTGAGATGCAGTCGCGCCAGTACGTCGGCTGGTTCAACTTCAAGGGCGGCGACCAGCAAAAAAAGGTGGGTCTTCTCTCCGGCGGGGAGCGCAATCGCGTACATCTCGCCAAAATGCTCAAGGAAGGCGCCAACCTGCTGCTGCTTGACGAACCGACCAACGATCTGGACGTCGAGACGCTCTCCGCATTGGAAGGCGCACTGGAAGACTTTCCGGGCTGCGCTGTGGTGATCTCGCACGATCGCTTCTTCCTTGATCGCCTCGCGACCCACATCCTCGCCTTCGAAGGCGACAGCCATGTGGAATGGTTCGAGGGCAATTTCGCCGACTACGAGGAAGACAAACGCCGCCGCCTCGGCGATGCTGCGGTCGAGCCGTCACGCATCAAGTTCAAGCGGTTCTCGCGTGACTGACCGTTTCTGCCCGACACCGGCGGACTTTGACGACCAGCCGGTGCTGGAAAGCGCCTCGGTGCACCTGTCCCCTTTGCGTGCGGACGATACTCCGGCACTCTCCGACGCCGCGGCTGATCCGGAAATCTGGGCCGGCCATCCCGCAAAGGACCGTTGGAAGCCGGAGATTTTTGCGCCTTACGCAAAGTTCCTGCTCGAGAACGGCGGCACGCTCGTTGTGCGCCAACGCGCCGGTGACGCGGAAATCATAGGCTGCTCGCGCTACTACTCCGCCCCGGACGCGCCGGATGACATCTCCA
The DNA here is from genome assembly GCA_038534255.1 of Pseudomonadota bacterium. GTDB lineage: Bacteria > Pseudomonadota > Alphaproteobacteria > Rhizobiales > CALHAX01 > CALHAX01. Next base: position 13,317 of record JBCAXC010000007.1, on the reverse strand, counting down.
TCGGCTTCACGTTCCTGCGCACCGGCTTCTGGGGCGGGACAATGAACCGTGCAATGAAGACCCTGATGTTCAATCACGCCTTTACCGCGCGTGATACGGTCTGGCTGCATATCGATCCGGACAACATGCGCTCACAGCGAGCCAGCGCGAAACTCGGTGCCGTGTATATCGACACGAAGCGCCTCATCCTCGCCCCGAATGCCGCCGACTACGCCTGTTTCCGCCTGAGCAAAAGTGACTGGCGTAACGCGCAAGCCCGACACGACGGAGACTGACCCTGCGACGGTTCATGAAAATCTTCTTCCTCGGGATCATCGCCGTGCCACTCATGGTGCAGGCGATCGAGGCGTGGTCGTCAGGCTGGCCGGAGAGTTTTCGCACGGCGGACTGGTCTTCAAGCGGTCAGGCCCCGCGCGCCTCATCCGACAAGGAAGCCCTGGTGCAGATCTGGGCGGCGCGCTCCGGACGCTGGAAGGGCATCTTCGCCGTGCACACTTGGATCGTGCTGAAGCGTAAGGGTGCCCGACGCTACGAGCGCTTCGACGTCGTCGGTTGGGGCACACCGGTGCGGCGGAACAATTTCCCGGTCGACGGCACGTGGTATTCGAACCGTCCCCGCATCGTGCATCAGGTGCGCGGCAAGGCAGCGACGGCGCTGATACCAAAAATTCGGTCTGCCATCCGCCGCTATCCGGACCGCCGGCGCGGAGACTATCGCGTCTGGCCGGGGCCGAATTCGAACACCTTCGTCGCATGGGTCATGCGCGAGGTTCCGGGCCTCGGTGGTGAAATGCCACCCGTTGCCGTCGGCAAGGACTGGTTGGGCGGATGGGCGTCTGCCGGTCCGACACCCTCCAACACCGGCTGGCAGGTCTCGCTTGCCGGCGTGTTGGGTGGGGCGATCGCGTGGGAAGAGGGGCTCGAACTCCACCTCCTCGGCGGCACCATCGGCATCGATCCGAACGATCTTGCAATCAAGCTGCCCGGCGTAGGCAAGCTCAGCGCGCTCGCCTACCTCATTCCGCAAAGCCAGTGATTTAGGAACCGTGCGCACGAAAAAGGCTGCCCCCCGGATTGGAGAGCAGCCTTGTTGTCGTCTGGCCGTCGTTGGTCGCTTAGTAGTTGCAGCCTTCCTTGATGTAGGCCGTCTTCGCGCCCGAGCGCCGGAACGAGCGACGATTGCTACGCGCAGCCGCCTTGCTCGACGGTCCGCGTACGGTGCAGTACCAGCCGTTGCGGAAGTTATCGACGTTGTTGGTGTTCACAACACGCGCGCCATAGCGGTTGGCGGATTTCTGCGCGGCACCGTAGCTGCGATGGCAGGTCGCGATAGCGAACCAGTCGCAATATTCTCCGTCACTCACCTTGATGATGCTGCTGTTCGGCAGAGCGGTCGGCGCGAACGGAACAAGGCTGGCCGCAGACGCCGGTGCCGACAGTGCAAAGATCGCAGCAGCGGCAAGAAGTGCTTTTTTCATTGGGGGTTTCCTCTCTTGATCAGCCGGGGGGATTTGGCCCGTCCGGCGATCGCCTCTCACAGGTACAAGCTTCAGCAACGCGTCCGGAGCGGTCAAGGACCGATTGCGCGGACGATGAAAGTCACTGGCCTGCGCGGCGTGCACGCCGCATGCCTGTTGAGTGGAACAACGAGAGAAGACCGCGTGGCTCATCAGCGGTCCGGGTCGGACAGTTGTCCGTGCTCTACTGATTGAGCGCGAGCACCAGCGCGTTCACATCACCGTTCGCCTTGCGCACGTATGATCGGAACAGATTGCGCTGATGCGGCAGGACCCAGAATGACAGCACGTTGATATCACGCACCTTGAACGTATTCCCGCGACGCGAGAGCAGCCACTGCACGTTATACGTCGCGCCCGACGTCATCGTCACCTGGGTGTCGACCAGCACATCGCGACCGCGCGGCTTGCTTGGCCGCAACACCGTTGCGCTCGCTACGCGGTAAGACTTCGACTGATCGATCACATAGCGCGCCATGAACTTGGTCATGCCGTTGAAGTAGCTGTTGCGACGGCCGCGCTTCAGCCGAGCGTAATAAGTGCCGAGTGAGAAGCGACCGATCGCGGCAACATCGCCGCGACTGCGAATGACGCGCGTCATCTGCGGCAAGCTGTTCGCCTTGTGTGCCCGGAGCAATTCTCCGGCGACGCGCTGCATGAACTTGACCGCCTGATCGGCCCGCGCCTCACTCGTTGTTAACGTCATCGCACCGAGTACGACGATCACACCCAGCAACGCGGAAAAGATCGACCGACGGAACGTGGAGTGGCGCGATGGGATGGCAGCAAATTCAGGCATGGCAGGAACCCAGATTGATGTCTCGAGCCCAGCGTCGCCCGAATAGCGTCAACAAATCGATAAGTGCGGCTTCATTATGGGCAACTTCCCACGAACAGCCACGCAACTGTGTCCTGTGAGAAACAATCAAACGGGCGCGCCGGTTGGGGAATGGCGCGCCCGCAAATCGGACAGAGAGAAACGACTGTTACGTTTTCCGGTCAACGCGCAGCTCAGGCGGCTGCGGTCGGTGCCCGTCAAAACCAGGCGAGCACGACTGCAGCAACGAACCCGACAGAGAGAACCAGCAGTGAGGAGCTTAAACGTGTCTTGAGTTCCATCGTCGCCTCCTTGAAGGCTTGTGGATTGGGGGGAAGTACGCAGTACTCCGAAAGTCTAGAGCCAGAAGCGCCGCCATGGGAAGGCCAAAAGTGGGAAAAATCACCGGCAAGGCGATCTAATACACACGGCGAGCATAGTCTCGCCGATCAGGCAAACCGACCTGAATGCGCCAAACGGCTAGGGGAGTGATGAAAGGCGAGCGTCAGTTCAACACGATCTGATAGCGTGCGTCATGAGCCGACGCGTTGGCCGGAGCCCACGCTTTTGTTGCAGAGAGGCTGGTTGCGAGAGCCATTCCGATGAGCGGAAGCGCCAGCAGACGCGTGGCGGAAGTCAAACGGCGGCGAAGGCGATATATCATGACAGTTCCAGACGTGGTTTTCACACGACCGTCTCCTCGCTCATGACCCTGTGACGTGACGAATCACGTTGCCCGCTCTCTGCCTAACTGATTCGCTCAAGCGGTTGATAGAGTGTCGACCGGCGGAGCAAGGCAAGAACGCACCACCCGCGCCACAGCTCCCCCCTCCTTGCCTCAGTTTTACCCCGCCGCTGCCGGAAGATCGTCGGATTACCGAGCGATCTCAAAGGGTGCAATTTTAGCGGGTCCTTAACCATGTGGGGGCGAGTCACGTGGAATGATGTCTGCGTCCCGATCCCTACCCACACACAGCGTTCTGACGTTCGGTCAAGGCGCGCGATCGCTCGCGATCATCGCCGTTGCTGTTGTTCTGTCTTCCTGCGGCGGAAGCACGTTGTCCTCCCCCGGCAAGTCGACGAAAAAATCTTCCGGAAAACAGAGCACGATCGGCAGTCTTCTGAGCGGAGGCTTCCTCAAGCCTGCGAAACCAAACTTCGTCGCCAAGCGCGAAAGCTGGCGGGGGGCGACAGAAACCGCTTGTCTCAGGTCCGGCGTTGGACGTGGCTCACCATGGATCACGACACGATCAAGCCTTGGAGGTCCGTCGGTCTGTGGCGCGATCCGTCCATTTCGCGTGACGGCACTCTCAAGCGGGAGCGTCAAACTCACGCCGGCCGCAACAGTGCGCTGTCCGATGATCCCGGCCATGGACCGGTGGATGAATGAGGTTGTGCAGCCCGCCGCGCTTCGACACTTCGGAGCGCGGGTCACGAACGTGAAAGTTGCCGCATCCTATGGCTGTCGGCCGCGCAACAACAAGCCGGGCGGAAAACTGTCCGAGCATGGTTACGCCAATGCGCTGGACGTCTCCCGATTCACGTTTGCAGACGGGCGAACGGCTGAGATCAAGGAATGGCGGCGCGGCCCGAGTGAGACGCGTGCGTTCCTTCGCGCCGTCCACAAGCGGTCATGCAAGATCTTCACGACCGTACTGGGTCCGAACGCGGACAAATATCACTGGGACCACTTTCACTTCGACCTGGCGCGGCACGGACGCCGCGGCACCTTCCACTATTGTCGCTAGATTAGGGCACCTTGCAGCGGTCCGTCAGTCCTGCCTAGTCAAGCGTATCTCGGAACGCCTTTCGGTAAGTGCGCCGGACCCGCTGCGCCTTCACCCGCCGGATGGCTGCGCGGGAGTGCCTGCGTGGACCACGCTTACGTGCGCGTGCCGTGCGAAATGCCGCCCGACGGCGTGCTTTCCTGCGTTGCGCTGCCAGACGGTTGCGCCGCGCTGCGCGTGCCCTGCGTACCGCCGCCCGCTTTGCTGCGCGGCGCTCGATCCGGCGCTGCCGAGCCCTGCGTTTGCTCGCGGATGCTGGCGCACGTCGGGTCGCTTTCAGTGCGGACCGCGTTGATGCTCGCGGCGCGATCGCAGCGGTCTCGGTGACATCTTCTGTGGCGTCAGCCCCGGCCGCGTCGTCCGTCGCAAACGCTGCATTCTCCCGGCCCGACCTGATCTCTTCGTCAAGATTGCGCGCGCTGTCTTCGGTCAGAGCACCCGCATCAACTTGCGCGTCCTCTTCCACCGCTTCCAACGCGGAGGTGCTCGACAACAGCGACGGAGTAATTTCGGGTTCCGGAGCCGCGTCACCAGCGTTCGTGCTGACCAGAACATCTTGCTGTTGATTCGACGCAGTCTTCGCCGGTGCCACAGCAGCAGCGCGAACGCGGAGATCCCGTACAGTCGCAGGAACAGGAATGCGCGGCCGGACCACGAAGGCGGTCTGTTCAACCGTGCCCTCAACGATCCCTTGGCGCGTGATCGCCTGCGTACCGGTCTCAACGTAACCCGCACTGTCGTCATGCCCGTATCGCGCTTCAACGGCTGCGGGCTGATCCAGCTCTGGTGCGGCGCCCTCAAAAACGCCAACCGCATGCCCGGCACCAAAGCCGATCGCCACGAAAACGATTGCGATCAACCCAAGCATCAGCGCGCGACCGCCTTCAAAACCGCTGAAGCCTTTTGCCCCGACAGTCTGTCGAGCACGGCTCGCTGCCGTCGCGCGCACCGCGGCAGAACTGCGAAGCGCGATCTGTTCCTCAGCGTCACGTTCCCTGCGCCGCTGCGTCTCCAGATCCTTTTGCAGCCAGTCGGTTGACTGTTTCTGGCGGGCGATTTCAGCCTCTGCCGCTTTGCCGGCCTGTACCGGAGTGCGAAAGGCGCCGGGCACGCGTTCGCCGTCGACATAGACCCACCAGCCATCATCGCCCTCGAGCGCCATGACCTGCATCTTCGAATTCACTAACGTGTGATGTGGCACCCGCGCATGCAAAAGCCCGAACTCGTCTGCGACAAAGGAGATTGTCATTTCGCGCCCTCAGTCTTTAAGGCGCGCCATCGGCGCACCAGCCCCGTTCTGCATGACCTATCGGGAGGCCGAGCGGAAGCGTGTGGGGTAGGTGCAACCAAGAGAGTTGTGAAACTGGGGCCAAACGGCAACGTGCTCAGAAAATGCCGGATCGTCCCGTCGATGGCTCGGCAAGATCCTTTGCCGTTCGGCCGGGAGCGCCCCCGGCCGCATCACGTTCAACCGGAGACGTTGCGGAACGCTGCGAGAAACTCTTTCGACCCGCACTTCGTCATTTGCGCGGCGATCCGTTCAGCCAGCTTGTTCAGCAGCCCGGCGCCGGTGCGGTTCTTCACCACGGGATTGCGATCATGCCCGCCGCGCGAAAAGAAATTCGCCGTCGGCATTTTTGACCCGAGCGGCGTCATCATCTCGAGCCCGGTGCCCGGGCCGGCAAGGTTCATCAGTTCGAGCTGCGCCGATGACACACGGTTGAACCCGGCACGCCTGGCACCCGCCACGATTTTCCGCAGTTTGTGCACCTGCAGGATCGGGCCGATATCCGCATCGAGCAGCAGCGCGTGGACGGCCTGCCCGCGATTGGTCTTCGCGAACGCACGATACCGCGTCCATGGGCTGCCCTTCTGACGGGCGAGGCCGCGTCGAATGTCCCGCGCCATGGTCCGCAAGACCCGCGCCTTGGCACGCAGTTCCTCGGCACGGGCCGCGCGTGCATGACGTGCATTCTGCTCCAGCCGCTCGGCGAGTTCAGCACCCATCTCACGGGCCATGATGTTCGTGTTGGCGGCAAGTAGCTGTGCGTAACTCAGCGCTGTTGAGGCCGGGCGACCGCGATTGCGTTTCAACGGGCGACACTTCTGATCGACGGGGAAGATCCCGGACTGGCGAAAATACGGACCAATGCCACCGGTCTCCAGCGCATAAACTCCCACGACCTGCTCCGCCGTCAGCCCGACACTCAGCGCCTCGCGCGCGAACGCGGTTTTGTAGTTCCACTCGGTCGTCGAGCGCGGGGTGAAGCCGTAGAGCCGTTTCGCATTCCGCCGGAAATCAGAGACGAGTGGCAGGGTGCTTGGCTTCCGTTTGCCCGTCTCTGGCCCCTTTGCACGATCGAGGCATTTCGGTCGCCGCGGCCCTTTGTAGCTCGGTGGATAGCTCGTCACGTAGTCGGCCCGGCGCAGGGCCAGCTTTTTTGCCTTGCGCGCCCGGCGGGTTTTGCGCTTGCGCTCGACAGCGGCCCAGTACCGCGCAGCCTTCGCCGTATAGGCCTTACGGGCTTCGAGATATGGCGCGGCCGCGGCCTCACAGGTCGAGGACAGCGGAACGACAGCCGAAACGTCGGCCGTACTGGCACCAACGTTCTGCCGCTGAGCGCGCGCGGCCCGTCGGGCTCGTTTCGCGGCGCGCTGCTTCTCGATCTTTTTTGTCCAGAAATTCTCTCCCATCTCGGCCCCGGCAGGCGTGTGAAACAGGCTTGATGCGCCCACCCCGACGACAAGGCCGACGACCGCGCACGCAACCGCAGAGTGACGATGGAAGAGCATGTTGGGGAACCCCGCCTGGTTCTTGGTTTTGGCGTGCTTACAGCGCGTTCACGCCGCAAGTTTGGCAGAGACTGGTTAATACGGTGTCAGGCTATGCTCCGCCGCGGCACGCCCGGATACGTCGGGGCCATCACAAATTCGCCAGCCTCGCCAATGCAGCGCACCCTGAAAGGCGTGAGGACCGGACCCGAAAGCCCGGCCCTCACGGTCGTCGCAGCGGAGAGCGGCGATTTGCGATGGCGGCGTGGACGCCTGCGATCGTCAGCGCTGGCGGGCAAACCGCTTCAGGCCGGCGATGCGCTGCTTCGTGCGCCACCAGATGCAGAACTTGAACGCCCCGCAGCGGGCACGTTTGGCGACGAAATCGTCTTGCGCGTCGTGCAGCAGGCGAATGTCGTAGCGGTCGTAAGCGGCGGCCCGCGCGTTGGAGAACATTTGGTTCATGCGGTCATCGACGCGGCGCAAACGCTTGCTGGCGCAGATCGCGTGTTCGGTCCGGGTATCCGCCGCATGGCAATTCACGGCGCCCGGCTGATGCGCCGATGCGGGCGAGGCCGTGAGCATCGCGGCGATTGCGACGCCGGCAAGGCTGGCAGCTGTCGTGTTGGCAACGCGAGCGACGGGGAAAGAAAATCGGGTCATGGACTTGGCTCCTCGGTACGAATGTTTCGACATCGTTGCGAGATCGCCGCGCCATGCCCCAAGCCTCGTCACGGTCGCTCTCGAACGGGGCACCCGGGCGAAGCCGCCGGACCGGTCGGGGGAGAACGAAGCGGTTCGCCCGGGTGCCTTGAAACGCAGAAAGTCACATGTGGCCTGTGCCCGGACTGAACGCGGCATTTAGCTCGCGTTCATCTCCCGGATCGCTGGGCCAACCGCACCGCTGCCAAGCGAATTAAACTCCGCAATGGGAATGGCGCTCGGAAACAGGGTGCAGCTCAGTTCGCCTTGAGCGATGGCACAACAGTAAAGTCGATCCGGCGATTTTCTCTCCGTCCGCTGCGCGTGGTATTCGTGGCAATCGGGCGCGTTTCGCCAAAACCCGAGCCGGAAACCCGCCCCGCATCGACGCCGTACCGCACGAGATAATCGACCACGGCTTTCGCCCGTTGCTTGGAGAGCCAGAGGTTGGTGAGGTCATCCCCGAGGCTGTCCGTATGCCCGTCGATGCGGAAGGCTACGCTTGGGCACGATGCCGCCACCTCGGCGATGTTCTGCAGCTGGTTGCGGGCGAACTTGCGCACACGGGAGCGACCGGTCTCGAACTTGATCGGCTCGGCGTCGATGATCGCGCGCATCCGCTGGCTGCAATCGGCCTCGCGTGCGGAGAGTTGCACCTGCGCTTCGGCAAGCCGTTGCTTCTCCTGCGCAATGCGCTCAGCTTCCTGCGCTTCGGCCTCAAGCCGCGCCTGTTCTGCCGCCGCGCGCTCCGCCGCCTCAGCCTCAGCCCGCTTGCGTTTTTCCTCCGCTTTCCGCGCAGCCTGCGCGGCTTCCGCAGCAAGTTTCTCGGCGTCAAGCTTGCGCTGCGCTTCAGCCGCGGCCAGCCGTTGCGCTTCTTCTTCGGCCGCCTGCGCAGCCGCAAGACGCTTGCGTTCCGCTTCGGCGGCTTGCTCCGCTGCGAGACGCTTGCGTTCCTCTTCCTCAGCGGCCTTCGCGGCGGCAAGGCGTTTGCGCTCCTCTTCCTCGGCAGCCTTCTCGGCTGCGAGACGTTTGCGCTCTTCTTCCTCAGCTGCCTTCGCAGCAGCGAGACGCTTACGCTCTTCTTCCTCAGCAGCCTTCGCGGCGGCAAGGCGTTTGCGCTCCTTTTCCTCAGCGGCCTTGACGGCGGCGAGGCGTTTACGCTCTTCTTCCTCAGCGGCCTTCGCAGCGGCGAGGCGCTTGCGCTCCTTTTCCTCAGCGGCCTTCTCGGCGGCAAGGCGTTTGCGCTCCTTTTCCTCTTCAGCGGCTTTTTCAGCGGCGAGACGTTTGCGCTCCTCTTCGGTGGCCTTCTCCGCAGCCAAACGTGCACGCTCTTCTTCCTCGGCTGCCTTCGCAGCGGCGAGGCGTTTCCGCTCTTCCTCCTCAGCCGCCTTCGCAGCTTCCACAGCCCGTGCCTCAGCGGCGCGCTCCCGGCTTTCCTTCAGTTGCCGCGCATTCTCGGCGGATGCCGCCCGCGCCGCGGCTTGCCTGTTCGCATCAGACACGCGCGCCGCATCGTCGATACAATCGGCGAGGATGCGCCAACTCGGCTCCAGCGGCGGCGCAAACTTCAAAAGACAGTCTTCGCGCCACTTCGGAGGAATCACGGTCCACGACGCGACGATCCGCTGGCGCGCCACGGCTTCATACAAGCGGCATTGCCCCACCGCGCTGTCTTCCGCACAGATGTTGGTTATCCGCCATTCCGGCAGTGTGTCCGCATTTTCCTGCGCGCGCGCAGCATCCGAGACCGCGAACTGTGCCGACAGAGCCCCCGTCAAAATCAAAACACCGAAAGTCAGCAGCCGAGCCATGACGCACCGTCCTGAAAACGCAGTACAGGCCTGTTTTTTCACACAGAACCGGCGGCCCGCCAAGCGCCCAAAGGTTAACGCCGTGGCTGGTCCGGCACGCCGCGCGCCCGGCAAAAAAAGCGGCTCCGCCGGGGGGACGGAGCCGTTTGAGTTGGGGGAAGGAAGGAGGGTAAGCGCGTCGCTCACCGTGGGCTCACCCTGGTCTTACCAAGGGTAGACCGTCTTGCAGCCAGCCTGTGCGATGCTCGATGTCATGAGCGTTGCGGTTGCGACGAATGCGAATGCGGTGATTTTCGAGAACATGGGTCGTCTCCTTGAGGGTGTGATCTGAGTGCGGTGCCGGGGGTATGGAGTGTCATTCCCGGTTGCCTCATCACTGGAACGTCCAGACGAAACCGCGTCGCGCCGCTCAAAAAATCATGCGCGAACGATCGGTCTGCGCGATCGACCGCACACCGCTTTCATGGGGATGATCCCATCGCCACCGCCCATCGCCCGCTCGAATCGCACATGCGTTGTCCCACAACACACTCTGGAGCGTCGCGATGGGATACTTCGCAATACTTGCCGCCGTCATTGGCGGATACGTGAGCATGCCGCCATGGATCATCGCTGCGTCAGCCCTCGCCCTCACGATGCTCAGCTACGCCGAACACGCCGACCTCTACCGCCGCGCCAACGACGCCGGCCTCCACAGCGAAGCTTGGGGAACGCTGCTACGGAGTGGCTGGAACGGTCTTTTGGCCGCCGGAGGTGGATACGGGCTAGGTATTCTGATCGCTCTGGCGGAATAGTGCTTCAAACTTCGGCGATCGCAAACGCAGTCCTCGGTAACTATCTGTTGTGATAGTACCAGAGAGATCGAGCATATCGTCAAACGCCGCCATCATATGTTCCAGTTTTGAAGTCACGTCGGCGCGCAGTGCACGCATTTTGCGTCGATCCCAAAAACCGTCAGTTTCCCGAAGAACGCGTTGATAGCATTGGAAAGCGCGTTTGAATTTCCGTCGCTCTATTTTCGTTGACTTGTTGGCTCGAGCGACGAATGCGAGCGCATAATTGACGTCACCCTCCAGTGCTAAGTCCCAGCGAAAGTTGGGTTCAAGTTTCTCGCATAAGTCAAGTGCACTCGGACCTGAGAGCCATGGGTCAGTGAATCTGGTCGTTGTAGTTCCGATGTCTTGGTTGCCACCAGCGGTAGTGGGATCTGACAGGAGGGCAAACGCGCGTTGATTTCCTGTTGGAAACGAACTTACCTGCAGAAGCAACGCCAAGTGCAGCTTGGCGACGATCATATACTTTGTGAAGTTTTCGCTCGTTGGATTTGCCATAGCAAGGAAGCTTTTGAGCTCGGCCTCCGCGTTCGTGTCATCAGCGTTCCGATAGAGCTGCTCCGCGTAGAGAAACCTCGCTAAAAGTTCATACTTTGGATTTGAGAGTGATTTTGCAACGCCAAAGTTTTCGAGTGCAATGTTATTCCAATGAGTGCGCTCAGTTTCGGTGACGCGCGCAGCTCCACGAGCGGAGGCAATAGCGCCTTTGACGATAAATGCCGAAGTTTCTTGCTGCTCTAGAAGCAAGACTCGTTGTCGCGCAAGGTTAAGTTTTTCTTTTATAGAAATGCTTGCTCGGTTCAATTTGCGATCGGTGCGAACGAATTCTGTGCCTGCTAGCGACAACAAAGGCACCCAGTTCCGTGTTCTGAGGACTTGGAGGAGTAGACTTCGTGAAAAGATCGGGCGATTTAGTGTGCCGTCGGACGTAGGTTGATTGAGCGCACCCAGTGTATCGTGAACACCGGCGTGAAGCGCCGTTTTGTGATCACTGATGTACTCTTCAAGCCGACGATGAAGGCGCGACTGGTGAAACCTATACGTCGTGAAAGCCCCCCACGTGGCACCAAGTACCGCAATGATGGTTTGCCACCGTTCACTGGCGAGGGTGGCGAGTTGTGGAAAACCCAGCAACTCCACAAACGATTTAAGGTGGGGAGCAATTGCGTCGGAGATGATGCTGTGTTCGCGTATCATCTCGAACACACAACGCCATAGTGATCCCTCAACACACTCCATCCCAGCCCCCGGGTCTTACTCAATACTCTGCGAAAGCTTAAGCGAGGCGCGGTTGAGCTGTATAGAGAGTTTAATGCATGGTCGGCTTTCGCGACCGCAAGCACTCCAAATACGAAAACGGCCCCGCCGGAGCGGAGCCGTGGTCCTCAAGGGGAGTAGGGAGAAGGGCGGCGGAGCTTACCAGCCGTAGAACGTTTTGCAGCCGGCCTGTGCGATGCTCGATGTCATGAGCGTTGCGGTGGCGACGAATGCGAATGCGGTGATTTTCGAGAACATGACTTTGATCCTTGTCGTTGTCTTGGGTGTGTCTGGTGTCGAGGTCGTCAGCGCTTACCAGCCGTAGAAGGTCTTGCAGCCGGCCTGAGCGATGCTCGATGTCATGATCGTTGCGGTTGCGACGAAAGCGAATGCGGTGATTTTCGAGAACATGGGACGTTCCTCATTTGAGTTCTGTGTGATCCCGGTTGGCACCCTGCCGCCCGGTTGCTGCATCACTGGAACCCCCAGATCGAAGTGCGCGACGCATCGGTGTGCGACAGCGATCGCATCGAACTGACGCGCATATGATCGCGCGAACCGCTTTCCGCCCTCTGCATGCCGCAGATCTTCCGCTACACTCGCCCCATGAGGCGTTTGCAACCCACCCCGTTCAGCCTGCCCTGCCGGCCCCTGCGCGCCGGATTGACGGCACTCTGCATCGCGCTGCTCCTTGCCCTCGGCGCGCTGCTGCCCGGCGCGACATCTACAAGGGCGCAAGGTACTTTCTGCAGTCTCGCGCTCGTCCTCGCTGTCGACGTGTCCGGCAGTGTCGACAGCGAGGAATACGCGCTGCAGATGGGCGGCCTCGCCGACGCCTTCCGCACCCAGGACATCATCGCGGCGATCGACACTGGCGGCGCGAGCGGCATCTACGTCACCGTCGCGCAATGGTCTGGCGCCGGGCGGCATGAGCAGATCGTCCCGTGGCGCTGGCTCAACGACCGCTCAAGCGTCGCGGCGTTCGCCAACGAGATCGACAATCAGCCGCGCGCCTTCCGCATCTACTCGACCGGCATCGGAGAAGCCCTCGCGTTTGCCTGGTCGCTGTTTGCAGGAGAGCCGAACGGGTGCGCGCGCCGGGTGGTCGATGTGTCCGGTGACGGGCCGAGCAACGAGGGACGCGAGCCCGGACTGGTGCGTTCGTTGATGGTTGCCGAAGGGATCACGATCAACGGCCTCGCGATCCTCGAAAGCGAGCCGGGTCTGCGCACCTACTATCGCGGCAACGTGGCCGGCGGCGCCGGGTCGTTTGTCGTCCCGGCCGATTCTTTCGAGGACTACCCGCGCGCAATCAAACGCAAACTGCTGCGCGAAATCCTCCCCGCGATCACGATGAACGAGACGCGCCCGTCAGGCATCACGTCTCAAGTCACGTCAGACATCACGCCGGGCGCGGGCCACCCCGTTCAATAATCTCCCGCATCGCGGTGAGGAAGGCTGCGACTTCGCTGACGGTATTGTAGTGGCAGAGTGAGACCCGCACTGCGCCGTCGAGCCCCAGCGGTTTCAACACATTGCCGGAATAATGGTCCGCCTTGCGGGTGTGCGTGCGGATGCCGCGCTCGTTGAGCGCCGTCACCACGTCGGGCGCCTTAAAGCCCGCGACGTTGAGCGCGACCAGCCCCTCCCGTCGGGCATTCTCGACCCCGCCGATAATAGAGACCTCCGGCATGTCGGCGAGGCCTTTGAGATTGCCCGTGCCGTGCAGCATGGCCGCGACAAGACCGGCCTCGTGCTCGTGGATCGCCGCACCCGCCGCATCAAACCGGGTACGCGGATCATCGCTGTCCGTGAACCGGC
>JBCAXC010000006.1:0-16659 GCA_038534255.1 Pseudomonadota bacterium | reverse complement strand
CGAACAGAGTGTCGAAGACCGACATGCCGGGCCCAAGCGCGCCGGCCGATGTCACACGGGCCAGCTCGATCGACATGAGCGCGACGAAGAGCCATGCTGCCGCGATGAGGCCCACGACGGGCACCCAGACCTGTGAGACGCGGGCACTCACTCGGCAGCAGCCGGGGCCTGAGCGGCAACTGGTGGCGTCGTGGAAGCTTCTGGCGTCTCGGCAGTGCTGAGTGCGCGTGCTGCAATCGCATCTGCGACTGCGACGGTATCTGCGGCAATCTCCGCATGGAGACGCTCGACCATCTTGCCGTCAACGGTGATCACGCCGAGGTCAGCATTTTCCGGCGAAGCGAACGCTGCGATGATCTTGCGCGCACGCTCCACCTCTTCGGCACTGGGTGCGAACAGGGCGTTTGCCAGTTCGAGCTGTGCCGGATGGATCAGTGTCTTTCCATCCATGCCGAGATGCACGCCTTGCTGGCACTCGGCCCGAAATCCCTCGATGTCGCGGAAGTTGTTGTAGACCCCGTCCACCACGGCGAGGCCGTTTGTGCGCGCTGCGGCCACCGTCATCGAGAGCCAGGCCAGCATGCCTATACGTTCGGCGTCGAGCGAGGCGCCGGTTTCCTTGGCGAGATCGTTGGTGCCAAGCACGAGGCAGGTGAGCAGCGATCCCTCGCGCGTTGCAGTTTCGGCGATTTCCGCGATGTTCAGGATCGCGCGTGGCGTCTCGATCATGATCCAGAGTTGCGGCGGCTGGCGTCCGGTTGAAGCGCTGAGGCGGGTGATTGCCTGCTCGATCTCGGTCACGTCGCTGGCGGATGAAACTTTCGGGACGAGCACGGCATCAGGCGATGCCGCAACGGCCGCCGACAGATCGTCCTCCCACCATGGCGTGTCCGGCGCGTTCACCCGGATGACGACTTCGCGGGTGCCATATCCGCGTGATTTGACCGCGTCGCATACAAACTGACGAGCCTCTGGTTTTGCGGTGGGCGCGACAGCGTCTTCGAGATCAAGGATCAGCGCGTCGGCATCGAGTGTGCGCGCCTTTTCCAGCGCGCGCGTGTTTGCTCCCGGCATGTACAGCACACTCCGGCGCGGTCGCGGCGGCGCTGCCTTTTGAGGCGCATTGGCGCTTTCAGGTGACGCCGCTCTGGTGTCTGGTCTTTGATCAGTCATGGACGCTCGTTGGTGATAACGCTAATCGACGCGAAGGGCTTCGCGGTGAAGCGACACGCCTGCCAAATGATTTGGCGGTCGTGGTGGACGACGTTGGTGAGCACGGTCGCGCGCCATTAGCACGATGGTCACGCGCTTTCCAACCGGATCAGAACGGGCACAGCCATCGAGGCGGAATATGTCTGTCGTATTGTCGATCTCATCGCAGGTCGTGCGGGGCTCCGTCGGCAACAGCGTCACGTCTTTTGCGCTGCAGCGGCTCGGCCAAACGGTCTGGCAAATCCCGACCGTGTTGTTCTCCAACCATCCAGGGCTCGGCGATGTGGCCGGCCGGACGATGCCGGTTGAAGAGGTGCGGGCGCTCTGGCGCGGTCTTGCAGACAAAGGCTGGGCGTCGCGGATCGATGCGGTTCTCAGCGGATACATTGCCGACGCTGAGGTTGCGGGTGTTGTGGCGGAGATCGCCGACACGGTGAAGGCAGCGCGGGCTGACGCAACGTACCTTTGTGATCCGGCGATCGGCGATGAGCCGATGGGGCTTTACGTGCCCGAGGCCGCGGCCGAGGCGATCCGGGATACGTTGTTGCCGCGCGCTGACATTGCGACGCCGAACCGCTTTGAGCTCAGCTGGTTGACCGGTCGCCCGATTGCCGATGATCCGGAGGCGGCGCGGAGCACGCTTGAGACGCTTGGCGTGGCGCAGAGCATCGCAACGTCCGTTCCTGTTGGCGCGGGCGAAAAGCTGGCGAATGTCCTTTGGTGCGACGATGGCTTAAGTGTTGCGGCGACGGACCGGCAGGCGAGGGTCCCCCACGGCACTGGCGATCTCTTTGCCGGGCTCTACCTCGGGTTCCGGCTCGGCGGGGCGGAGCCCGGCGATGCGCTCAATGCCGCGACACGGCGGGCAGACGCCGTGATCCGATGTTCCGTCGACCGAGAGGATCTTGCGGTCACAGATACTGATGCGTGGTCTGATGTCAGTCAGACCACTTGAGGTGTGGCGGGGGAGTGAAATGACCTGTGATGTCGCCGGAACGTGATCAGGCTTGGGTGGCCGGGCTGGATGGTGCGCCCGGCGGCTGGATTGCTGTTCTGAGGCCCGTCGCACATCCGCGCGATGCGCGAAGCGTTCTTCTGCGTTCGCTCGAAGAGGTCAGGGCGCTGGATGAACGCCCGGCGGTCGTTGCGATTGACATCCCGATTGGTCTGCCGGACCACGCGGGACCGGGCGGGCGTGGATGTGACGTGGCGGCGCGCGCTGTGCTTGGTGCCCGCCAATCGTCGATTTTTGCGGTCCCGGCGCGTGCAGCGGTCATTACGGAGGATTATCGTGCGGCTTGTGAGGTGGCAGCCGTGCACTCCACGCCATCGCGCAAGGTCTCAAAGCAGTGTTTTCATCTCTTCCCGAAAATTCGTGAGGCGGATGCCTATCTCAATCGCTATGGCAACGCCGCGCTGCACGAGTGTCATCCCGAAGTTGCGTTCTGGGCGATGAATGAATGCCAACCTCTGGACGAGCCGAAGAAGGTCAAGTCGCGACCGTCAGCCCCGGGATTGGCGCTACGTCGCCGTTTACTGCAACGCGAAGGGTACACTCGCGCTTTGCTCGAGAACCTCCCATATCTGAAGAAAGACGTGGCGCCGGACGACCTCCTCGATGCGTGCGCGGCGTCGTGGACGGCGGCGCGGATTGCGCGCGGTGATGCGATCTGCTTTCCGCCCGAGGGTGGAGCGGATGATCGCGGTGTGCCGATGGTCATATCGGCATAAGGCGGCGGGAGAAGCCGCGCATCGGGCTCTACGGTCGATGGCTTTGGCTCAAAACCGCCTCAATTGAGCCGCGCAACATGCATCGATGATTTGCGTCGCGTGTCGGCGTACGTGCAGGAGAAGCGGATGTATCGCGAATTGCGCAACGGCCAGCAGCGGCTGGAAAGCACGACGAAGGTGACGCTTGCCGTGTTGGCGCTTGCCAGCGGCGTCTACACCTATCTCGGGGTTCGTGGACTGCTGGACGGGACGGCGACGCTCGTTTTCTTCGGAGCGATCATCTACTCCGCCGCGGTGTCCGTCGGCATCTACGCATTCTGGTCCTACCTCATGCGGTTCATGCCGCATGTGCGCTTTGCGGGCAGTCGCCGGCTGCTCTACGTCGCGATGGCGATCGGGTCGGCGATGATCATCGCGATGTCGTCATGGCTCAACGCTGCGGCGCTTGCGGGTAGCGCGGCGCTTGAGCAACATCTGGCGAACGCGACGGAGGAATATCAGCAAAAGCTCGATCAGGCGAACTCCAACGCGCTGGCGGCGCAGGGGTTGAAACCGGACATCCAGCTCGCCTCGCAACGTTTTGCTGATCTGGCGCGGCAGGAAGAACGGTCGGGCGCGCTCACCGGGACATCGGGCAGTGGCACGGTTGTTCAACTGCTCCGCCAGATGTCGGGCCAGCTGAACAATCTGCTCGAAAATGTCAGCGCATCCGAAGCGCAGGTGAAATCGCTCTTTGATGAGGGGCGGAAAAATCTGGCGCGGATGCGCAAGCTGGTCAGCGGGTCCGGACCGATTGACGGGCGCTCCAACGCTTTTGCGGAAGAGGTTGTGCAACTGACTGGCGTGATCGCGGCATTGCAGCAGTCATCGGTGGCGCCGGCGGTGAAACGCACCGCTGTCGATCTCGGACGGTCATTCATTGCGCCGGCCGCGGATGGCGGCAATGCCGATCTCGTCAGCCGACAGAATGCGGTGGTGAAAGGCGTTGAGCAAGCGGTGCGCAATCAGAGCGCGGCGCTTGCGGCGGCGGCGGATGAAATTCTTGCCCAGCCCGAGGTGACGCAGCTCAAGTTCACGCCACTCTCCACAGCGGAAGCTGTGCTGCTTTACGCAAAGGATTTTCTCCCGAGCTGGGCCGGTGCGATCTCGATCGACCTGCTTCCTGCTGTGATGATCTTTATCATGATCGTCGTGCAATCCGCGATCCGGCGTGAGCAGGGTAGCGAGCTGGATGAGAATGTGATGTCGGCGGGCGACGTGTTGCGCGCGATGAAACTCTATCAGGCCATGGGGCTTGAACAGTCGCAGGGTCGGGCGATCGCCGCCGAGATGGAAGAGTTGAGACGTCGAGAGGCGCGCGGTGAGCCGAACGCAATCGCCGATCCTGAGCGTGGACCGCGGCGACGCAAGCCGGAACGTGAGGCGCGTGATGTGACCGATGACGACGATGGCAAGGTGACACCGCTTGCCGCCAACGCAGATCGCACGAGCTGAGGACGAGGGCGGCGATGCTCGACAACACTGATCATCCCAACCTCATCGAGCGAACGCTGGATCGTATCCCGGATGGTGCGGTGCTGCGCTGGATGTTTCGCGGTCTTCTGGTCGCGACGTTCGTCGTGCTTGGGTTCGATCTGAAAGAGCTGCTCGAGCGTGCACCGCCGGATTGGGAGACGGCGGACAGGACCTCACCGCTCACGATGGAGCCGGCCAAGCCCAGCGATCATGTCCGGCCGTACCTGCCGCGAACGAACCCGGTGCGCCGTGATGGTGGCGGGGTGCAACTGCCCGGCTTCGATGATGGCGTCCCGGCGCAGGCGATGGGTCGCAAGATGGAGTTTCGCTTCGGCAAGGATGGCGCGGCGTCTGCGGTTGGCCGTATCGAACAGGGCACGTCGGAAGATCTCGAGCGCTTCGTGCTGAAGCATGGTGAGGCGTTGAAGACCGTCGTCCTGCACTCGCCCGGCGGATCGGTCGCCGATGCGCTGGCGATGGCGTCGCTGTTGCGCGGCAGGGAAATTAAAACCGCTGTGCCGCGCAACGGATACTGCGCGTCGTCCTGTCCGCTTGCGTATTCAGGTGGTGTGGAGCGGCGTGCAGGCAAGGGGGCGTGGATCGGCGTGCATCAGGTCTACACTGTCCCCTCCGCGATCGGCAGCATCCATGACGGGCTTGAGGAGGCCCAGCGTATCAGTGCGGTGTCGCAGCAGCACCTGGTCGACATGGGGGTCGACCCGCGCGTCTGGATTCATGCGATGCGGACACCGAAAGAGAAGCTCTACATCTTCACGCCCGAACAGCTCGACGAATACAAACTCGCGACCAAGGTCGACGGACTGAAAAGGACGCCGGAGAAAATTTCGAAAAAGCGGTCGTAGCGGCGCACTCAAGGTTTGCCGCGGTAGGCTTTCCAATAGCGCATGGTGTCTTCGTAGAGGTTTTCGTACACGACTTTCAGTTCAGCTGTGGCGACGGGGAGGCCGTCGGCGCCGAGCATGATGTTGCCGGTGCGGGAGCGCTGCGCGAGCGGGGTGAGCGTCAGACGTTTCCAGGTATCGCCGTCCACTTTCAGGATCATGACTTTCTGGCTCGGGGAGCGCCAGGTGCCGACATCCTCGATCTCGGACCAGCGGACGATCTGCGGGGCGATGCGAATGTCGCGGAAGCCTTCCGGCGCCAGCGTGACGACGTTGCCGCGCAGGGTGAACAGCCGCCAGACGGACACGGTTGCGATCAGTCCGAAAAAAATGATCACACTCAGACCGATGATCCACGCGAGCCAGTCCGCAACACTCAGCAGGACAAGGCCGATTGCGATGAACCCGGCGCAACCGGCCACCATCATCGCCATACGCGGCAGCGACGCTGAGATCTCGATGGTATCTTTCGGCTTTTTCATCCGCGACTGGCGATCGACTTAGACCGTGTCTGGCTTGGATGGAAGCGACGAGATGGCGTCAACCGGTTCGTTCAGCAAGGCGCGCTCGCGCAGGAATAGTGGTGCTATTTCAAGCGGGCGCAACGCGGCTGACGGGCCGATTGCAGCCACCTCCGGCCGGCGACAGGCGCCCTCTGGCATTGTTGGGACATTTGAACGATGCACCACATCGCCCTGCATGTCCCGCCTCGCCAGCGAACGCCTGTCATCCGGTCTCGCGATTCCAGCCAAGCCAGACACGGTCTAGACCTTGGACGCTGGAAGCCTCGCAGCGGCAAGGTCACGGACGACTTGTGCAACCGCCGCGCCCGCATGCTCCAGGATCGCCTGCCCGATCTGAGCCGTGGCAAGCTCCGGCGACCCGATGTATCCGTCCGCACCGAGATCATCCGACATCCACCCCCAGTGAACCGGCCCAACCGGAAACAGCGACGGCGCAGGCGCGGATCTCGCGTTGCCGGGTGGGAGCGGCGACCGCACAAGCTCCGGCCGATGAGCCAGCATCATCGATGTCTCGATCCAGCCGCCATGGACATCGCGACGTTGAGCGGCGCGCGAGCGCAGCGCTTCGGGGATACGCGCATCCTGATCCGGCAACCCGAAGTCCTGCCAGTGCATGGCCGCGCACAAGACGCCTGCATCGACGCGGGCATTCAACGCAGCTTGCCGCGAGAGAGAAATATTCCCACCATGCGCATTGACGAGCAACACGCGCCGCACACCAGAATTTGCAAGACCGATCACCGCCGCGCCGATCACCTCGACCATCTGCGCGTCTGACAACGAGAGCGTTCCGGCGCGCGCACTGTGCTCCCGCGAGGCACCGAGCCAAAGCGCTGGCAACCGCAAAACCGGAGGAGCCGTCGTGCCGTCATCGAGCGCAGCCGCCGCCGCATCGAGTACAGCCTCTGACAGGATCGTGTCCGTCCCGATCGGCAGATGAGGTCCGTGCGACTCCATCGCACCGAGCGGCACCATGGCGACGGTCTCCGGCGTCGCGGCAGCAAACTCCGCATCCGTCATCGTGAGCGCATGCCGCAAGACTTTCTCCCCGCACCGAGCAGACACAACCGATCCGCAGAGTTGCCACGCTCAGCCAACGCGGGCAAACAGATCATCACCCATAAGCCAGACCAATGAAGGCCCGCGATGAACGCCACCGCCTCCCCATCGGCTCGCAAATCCGACCAGGGTCGTCTCGCAGGCAAGACCGCTTTCATGACGGCGGCGGGCGCAGGGATCGGGCGCGCGTCTGCACTCGCCATGGCGCGCGAAGGCGCGCGGGTCATCGCCACCGACATCGACGCAGAACTGCTGGGCACACTACACGCGGAAGCCCCCTCTATCGAGACGTTCCCACTCGATGCGACTGATGCCGCGGGCATTGTCCGCGCGTCTGAGTTCGTTGGTGCGCCGGACATCCTCTTCAACTGTTCCGGCTGGGTGCATGCCGGAACAGTGCTCGACGTCGATGACACTGTGTTCGACCGCACCTTCGACCTCAACGTCCGCGCGCACGTCCGCCTGATTCGCGCCTTCCTTCCCGCCATGATCGCGAACGGCGGCGGCAGCATCATCAACATGGCGTCTGTCGCCTCGAGCATCGCCGGTCCGCCCAATCGGTGCGTCTACAGCGCGAGCAAGGGCGCCGTCATCGGCCTGACGAAATCCGTCGCCGCCGACTTCGTAAGCGACAACATCCGCTGCAACGCCGTCTGCCCAGGCACGGTCGATACGCCGTCGCTGAATGAGCGCATGGCAGACCTCGGCGATCTCGAGGACGCACGAAAAATGTTCATGGCCCGACAACCCATCGGCCGTTTCGCAACCGCCGAAGAGGTCGCCGCGCTCGTCGTTTATCTCGCAAGCGATGAGTCCGCCTTCGTCACCGGCGCCACCCATGTGATCGATGGCGGCTGGACGCTGTGACGCTCCTGGTCAGCACAAATGCGGAGACTATTCGATGAACGCACCTGCATCCGCCACAATTGACTGGCCTGACATCCCCTATGAGCAATGGAGGGAGACAGCGACATTCCTGCACCTCGCGTCCCAGATCGTCGGCAAGTACCGGCTCGCCCACACGCCCTGGCTTAATCATTCATGGCACGCCACGCTCTACGTGACGCCACCCGGGCTCACGACAGGCCCGGTCGCAGATGGAAATGCGTTTATCTCCCTATCGCTCGACTTCCACGATCATGTGGTGATAGCCGAAGCGGGTGATGGTGCGCGCGCCAGTTTCCCACTGAAACCCATGAGCATTGCAGCGTTCTACCAATCCGCAAGTGAGATCGTCACGACGGTCGGCGGCAGCTTTAATATCCACGGCAGCCCCAACGAGGTCGTCGATCCCATCCCGTTCTCCAGCGATCTCTCGGATCGGCCTTATGACGCAGACGCCGTCAGCCGCTTTCATCAAGCGCTCGCCCGCATCGCCCCGATCTTTGATCGCTTCCGCACAGGCTTTCTCGGCAAGGTCTCGCCGACGCATTTGTTCTGGGGCTCATTCGATCTGGCGGTAACGCGCTTTTCCGGCCGCACAGCACCGCTACACCCGGGCGGTTTCCCAGCGCTGCCGGATAGCGTGACGCAGGAAGCATACAGCCACGAAGTTTTCTCCGCCGGGTTCTGGCCGGGCGGCAACGGCGCGGACGAAGCCATGTTCTACGCCTACGCATATCCGACACCCGAAGGCTTCAACGCCGGAAAGGTTCGCCCAGCCGCAGCGACATTCGACAGCGCACTGGGCGAATTTCTTCTCCCTTACGCCGCCGTGCGCGAGAGTGCGACGCCGGAAGCCGATGTGATGGCGTTCCTCACTTCGACGTACGAAGCCGCTGCCGAAACCGGGAAGTGGGACAGGGCAGCGCTCGAATGCCCGACGGGGACACCGCGCATTCCGCGCTCGCTCGGGTGATGCCGGACAAAGTGTGGCAGGACTGAACCGTGATGGCTAAGCAGCGCGCGGCAGCAGGCTCTCGTACGCATCATTGATCGCGCGCATCCGGTCAGCCATTTTTGCCTGGACGTCCGGCGACGCCTGCAAATGAAGATCCGGATGGCATGTCTTGGCCGCGCGACGTCGCGCCTGATCCAGATCGCGCCGTGTGAATCCAGCGCCAACGCCGAGCAGTTGCTCAGGCCCCGGACCGGACGTCGCGGTTGAACTGGCAGTGCCGTTACGCGTCTCTGCGCCTGCTCGAAACCCGCCGTCAAAACGCGACTTTCGCTTCGATTTCCATCGACGCCCGCGTGTCCCGGCATGCTTGGCCCGCTTGTGGGCACGGAAACGTGCGCCCCATTCGGCCTCGAACACCTCGCCTCCTCGCGCATGCTCTTCGAGAAAGCGTCGGATTCGGACCCTGTGTTCACGCAGGAGCGTTATAACAATGAGAACCGCGAGAACGGGGATGATATTGCCATTTCCGATGGCATAGAGCGCGGTGGCCCCAACGACCCACTTCCACGACATGCCGAGCGCAAGCCCGATGAAGGCCGCGAACACAATCACAAGCAGCAGGGTCGACGGGCCAGACGAAGCCACCGGTTCGGTGACACGCGCAACGCCCGCAACCATCGCTAGCATGGGGCTCATCAGTCAGGTTCTCGTCGGCAAGTTTCAAGTTTGCCAACGAGAGTGCCGGATCAGCATTTAAGGATTTGGCTGAACTTTATTCTGCATTTTAACGACGCCAGTCGGCAATGCAGACAAGCACGCAGGATCGAACCGTCAACCGCCCTGCCAAGCGTCTTTGACCTCGTCGCATTTCTTTCCCATGAACGTGTTCATGGCTTCGACGAGATCGTCGTTGAAGAGCCCGGCCTTGTTGTCGAGCCCCGTCGCGCTCCAGATCGCACCCTTCGCCAGCAATGGCGCTTCGACCTTGCCCCAGTTGATTGCGCCATCTACGGCCTTGCCATCCTTGAACGAGATCGTCGGACTGACCGTCGCCTTGAAAATGTACGGCTCATCGTCCTCGCGCTCGACGTTGCACGTTACCACAAGCGCGCCGAACGCCGCATCGTATGTCGGCTTGGAAACCGCATCGCGCAGCACTTGACGCGCGATGTTGAGGTCCATTTCGCACCGCGCATGCCCCCATGGCCAGGACACACGGGCCTGCTTGATTTTCTCTGAAAGATCCTGCTTTGGCACCGTCTTGACGATGTTGCATGAGATGTCATCCCCGGCCGCATCCGCCCGCAGGGCCCCGCACATCTGGATCTTGCAGGCTTCCCGCGCGGTCTTTTCCTCCTTGAGAAGCTTTTGAAGCTCTGGCGGATATTTGGACTTCGCCTCATCGGCAGCAATGGACGGCGTGACGAATGTCGCGACAAACAAGACGGCGAGCGCGCCGCGGATCAGGTGCGTCATTGTTCGAAACTTTCCTGACGGTTTGGATGTCACGCTGGCGTGAACGGTCATTGCGGCCATGTCATGATCTCTCAAACGTCGTGCGCGCCGATACACAAACCCGGAGGTCGAAACCCGGATGTCAGCTCGAAAGCCCGTCCAGCTCAGCGATAATCGCGTCGCCCATGGCGCTGGTGCCGATCGGGGTATCGGCCTCCCCGGCGATGTCAGCCGTTCGCAGACCCTTCGCAAGAACGCCCGCGATTGCCGCATCGAGCATGTCCGCCTCGGCACCGAGATCGAACGTGTAACGCAGCGCCATACCGAAGCTCGCGATCGTCGCGATCGGGTTGGCGATCCCCTTGCCGGTGATGTCCGGAGCCGAGCCATGCACCGGCTCGTACATCGATTTGCGCTTGCCATTTTCATCCGCCGCCCCGAGCGATGCCGACGGCAGCATGCCGAGCGAGCCGGTCAACATCGCAGCGCAATCCGAGAGAATGTCGCCAAACAGGTTGTCCGTGACAAGCACATCAAACTGCTTCGGCGCCCGCACGAGTTGCATGGCGCAGTTGTCCGCAAGGATATGCTGCAGCTCGACGTCGCTGAATTCCTCCGCATGGACCCGCGTCACTACCTCGTTCCACAGAACACCGGACTTCATGACGTTCCGCTTCTCCGCCGAGTGCACGAGATTGCCGCGCTTGCCCGCCAGATCAAACGCCACGCGCGCGATCCGCTCGATCTCGTAGGTCTCATAGAGTTGGGTGTCGACAGCACGTTTCTGCCCGTCGCCAAGCTCCGTGATCTCCTTCGGCTCTCCGAAATAGACCCCGCCTGTCAGCTCTCGAACGATCATGATGTCGAGCCCTTCGACGAGATCCTTCTTCAGCGACGAAGCGTCGGCAAGCGCTGGGTAGCAGATCGCCGGCCGCAGGTTGGCGAACAGCTCGAGGTCCTTGCGCAGCCGCAGGAGACCGGCTTCCGGGCGATGCTCGTAGGGCACGTCATCCCACTGCGCACCACCGACCGCGCCGAAAATCACACTGTCCGCTCTGAGCGCCTTCTCGACCGTCGCATCCGAAACCGCCGCGCCATGCGCATCGTACGCCGCCCCGCCGACCAGATCCGTTTCGAGGTTGAAGGTCACCGTGCCGCGCGCGTTGAACCACGCCACCACCCGCGCAACCTCATCCATGACCTCCGGACCGATGCCATCACCGGGAAGAAAAAGGACATCATGGTTCGACATGGCGCGTGGCTCCAATGGGCGTGCGCCAGTTGCCGTGGCGCAGGTTCGGGATATGGCGGGGTGCTAACGCGCGGTGCGTGCCCCTTCAAGAGATTTGCGCCTCGAGCGCGCAACCAGCTGCAGTGCCGCGAGGGACACAACGGCTGCGACGCCCCCGATCGCTCCGAGCGCGAGCACACCCTCGTAGTCCAGACCGAGCCTGAGGACGGCAGTCCCGATCGTGCCGTAGACGAGGCTGACGCAAAATCCGACCGCGCCGGCAAACCATAACCGGTCGGAAAGCGCATGATCAGACAGCCACACGAGCACGCATGCCGTCACCAGAGCCGGCGCCAGTCCGCACGCATAGATCAACACCATGCCCAGCGGATGAAGCCCGTAAGCCAGCGCACCGAGCCCTTCGGGAATCTCGGAAAACACCGACGCACCAACGACGAGCGCGATAAAGCCGACCGGCGGCCCGGCCAAACCAAATGTTGCAATGAGCGAAACAGGCGACGGATCAGAGGCATGCGTGTGTTTGAACGGCTGCATTGGACGGTTCCCATGTGCGTGGTGGTGCGATGGGGACGGTGTCGCAAGCGTTCACGCAGACGACGTGCAGCATGTGCGGAGAAGTTGAGCGAAGACGTCGCAGGCGCGCTTTTTCACCACCTCACAGAAATTCGTCGGAGCCACCGGCGCATCGTCATTGTCGATTTACCTCTCATACGCCACAAGACATTTCACGCGGTGTTCGAGGGGAGACGAGCGGATGCAAAAGACAGTCGGGCGATCCTGGACGACCAGGTTTCTTCGCAAACTCGCGATGGCCGCCGTCGCATCATCGAGCCTGCTCGCAATCTCGCATCACAAGGCACAGGCCCAAAGCCAGATGCTCTGGCAATTCGACCAGTACCGCGAGGACGGTACACAGCGCGAGATTGCCAGCCTGACGTTCGGTGTCCCCGAGACCGACAATACCCAGGTCCGCGCGACATGCGCCGGCACGACACCCGCAACCGCCGAGCGGTCCCGCATCGTCTTTGCAGCCGACACCGGCGCTCTCAAGAACGGAGAGAAAGTGCGACTGCAATTCTCCGGCGGTGGTCGATCACTGACCGTCGATGGCCGCGTCGCAGGCGTCGGGAACACCCAGGAGCGCATCGCCGGTGTCCGCCTCTCGCCAAAACACGACGGCGCAATCTGGAACCTGATGCGAGGCGCGTCCGGCGTCGATTACTTCATCACCGGATATCGCGCCGCCCAGCTCGATCTCGCCGAAGGTCGCGAGGTGATCGCCGAATTCCTCTCCGCATGCCAGACCCGGGCAAAGGCGTTGCAGGCGTCATCAACGAAAACACCGTCATCAACCGGCACAAATGATGGCATCAGCGAAAAGGAAGCGTTCGATATTGCGAAGGAGCTGGGCACGATCGGCGCCTGGGAAGCGTTCCTGAACAATTTTGGCAGTGGCTTTCGGGCTGATCTCGCACGTGCCTACCTCGCGCGGCTGCGCGGTGGCGACAGCACGACCACGCAAGTCCAACCGGCGCAGCAACCGCAGCAACAAGGCGGTGGCTCAAGCGGCGGAGGCAACACAGCACAGCCGCTCTTCGTGAACGCCGGAACATCGCCATGGTGGAACGCACGCCGCCGCACCGCTTATGATGGCGGGCGGGGAGAATATACCGCGAGCGTCGAAACCAGTGGCGTCGAGATGGTCGCGCGCTGCCATGCCTATGGCAGTAATCGTGATCTCACAGTTTTCCTCCGCGACTCACAACCCCAGAACGGAGGCGCGAGAAACCGCGCGTTGCGCGCCGCCGCTTTGGCTGCACCACGACTGCGGATCAACGGCGCCTTCGACAACGTCCGCCAGATTGGCATCACATTTTCCGACGGCAGCACCGTGCCCGGCGCCGCAACCAACGGCAACGACCTGCAGAGCCAGTTTTTCCTCTACGCCCGCGGGCGCGCCATCAAGGCACGCAGCAACATGGTCGGCCAGATGATGTCGCAGAACAGCATGCGCATCACGGCACCAAACCTCGATCTGACCTTCCAGCTTGACGGCAGCCGTAACGCGATCTGCTCGGTGCTCAATCGGTGTGGCGTGAGACGTTCGGACTGCCGAGGCGTACGCGCGACGCAGACCTCGAAACCGACCACCACCAATCGCTGCACCGGTGGACGCTTCTACTCGCGAAGCCGAAAGGCCTGTCGCTGCCCGTCCCGGCGCCCGGTCTGGAATGGCGTGAGCTGCGAGCGCGGGCAGACCTCGTGCGGCAAGAACTTCCGTCTCGTGAACGGCACGTGCGTGCAGCGCCAGAACTGCGGACGCAACGCTTTCCGCAATGTCGAGGGCGATTGCTTCTGCAGAAAGGGCTTTGTCCGTCGCAATGGCGCCTGCGTGAGAAGAGCCAGGGCTCAAAAGTGCACGCGCGGTCGCGTGTACAGCACCAGTCGCAATCGCTGTGTGTGCCCGGCGAACGCAAAATTCTGGTACGGTGGCCGCTGCCGCCCGGTGCGCGACTGCCCCGGTGACAGCGATCTGATCAACGGCATCTGCCAGAAAGTGCCGGACGGGCAGGACAGCCCCCAACAATGCGGCAAGGGCCGCACGTGGGTCGGTGGTCAGGGACGTTGCTTGTGCGTCGACGACCGCAAGCGCTGGAATGGAAAGCGCTGTGTCTGGAAGAAGAAAAGGCAGAACTCCGGATCACAACAGCTCTCACCGCAACAGGTGAAGCAGGCGACGTGTAACGTGCTGAAACTGGCATGCGCCGCCGGATCAAATTCGTCCTGCCGCAAGGTGCAGCAGAACGGCTGCTGAGGGCCCGGTCGCGTGGTACCTCAGGCCCAGGGGCGCGCCGTCTGCTGTCTGGCTTCATAGGCATCGATGGAACTCGACTTCTCCATCGTCAGACCGATGTCATCAAGGCCGTTGAGCAAGCAGTGCTTGCGAAACGCATCGACCTCGAAGCTGATGCTGCCACCGTCCGGCCCGGTGATGACCTGGTTTTCGAGATCGACGGTCAGCCGCGCATTCGATCCGCGCTCGGCATCGTCCATAAGCTTGTCGACGTCAGCTTGCGGCAGCGTGATCGGCAAGATCCCGTTCTTGAAACAGTTGTTGTAGAAAATATCCGCGAACGACGGCGCAATGACGCAACGGATGCCAAAATCCAGCAACGCCCAAGGGGCATGCTCACGACTTGAGCCGCAGCCGAAGTTGTCTCCCGCAACCAGGATCTCCGCATCACGATAGGCAGCCTTGTTCAGCACGAAATCGGGATTTTCCTCCCCATCCGTAAAGCGCATCTCGTCAAACAGGTTCTGGCCGAGCCCGGTGCGCTTGATCGTCTTGAGAAACTGCTTCGGGATGATCATGTCGGTGTCGACGTTGATCATCGGAAGTGGGGCGGCAACGCCGGTCAGCTTGGTGAACTTGTCCATGGGTATCGCCCTCACACTTTCAAACGGTCGCCAAGCGCGCGGAATTCACCTTCCGCCTCACTCAGCATTTAGCCGACGGTCCAGCCCCGCAACTTCGCCGGGCGCCCGCGCGCGTGCGAGCAGCGTATCGACGCCGCGGCCCTCAACGATGCCCGCCAGCCGCCTTTTAACGCCAGCAATCTTGCGCCCGTCAAGCTCGCCCTCCAGCAACTCGGCAAGATCAGCCAGATTGCCCTTGAGCCGTGCGATCTCACGCCGAAGCGCCCGCGCTGCGCTCACCTTTTTCGTGTTGGGCGCATCCGCCGTCGCCAGCAGGCTCAGTGCCTCAGTAGCTCGCGCGAGCGTATCGGCAACCGTGTCGCAGTAAGATGCAACCTTGGTCCGCCGCGACGCATCGAGCTTGTGCAAGGCCGAATGCCACCCGCCGACCACCTCGGCGAGACCAAAGATCTGCACTGCTGTCTGAAAGACGTCCATGCGCCGTAAGCTACGTCGATTCGCGCCGCCGCCCGCGTGTCACCAGATCTTGCGATCAACGAAACACTTGCGCATCAGCTCACACCGGCGCGGCCCGGCGTAGTGCGTCGACGACCCCTTGGCGGAGCTGATAAACGCGCAGATCTCCTCCACGCCCGCCGGCGAGAGCCATCCTCTGCGTCGACCGCGCTGCACGGCAAAACAATCGGCCGTCACCTCATCAGGTCCGCGAAACTGATGCGCACACTCATGCGCGTGAATCCAGAGCTGCACAGCGGAGGGCAGACGCGACATCCGCCGCGGATTGAGGATCAGGAACCCTGGGTACGCCGCGCCATAATCATCCAGCTCAGGATCAAGCACCGTCGGGCGTGACCCACATCGCAGGTTCCGCCCGGCGACAATCAACTCTCCATTCGGGACGATCGTCGCGTTCGGATTGAACTCGGTCAGATAGTCTTCCGCCGTCGGTCCGTCATCAGCGTCATCTGCAAGAGCAGGCGCGGCGAGGACAACAGAGCAAACTGCAAGCAAACCGACGAGCCCTGACCACATCGGCGAACGCCTGCCACGGTCGCATCCGCCCAATACTCCCCTCCCGTCCGTCATGCTGCTCGGCCCCCTCTGCGGGATGTCACGTGAGCGGCGCAGCCACCCGTTTCGATCCCCGGCGTCGATCTGATGACGTGTGCATGCATCGAGCGACGCGCGATGTAAACGCAGCAAATGTGGCTCCGCCACGACGTCGGGTGCGGGTCGTCGGCCCGCGACGGCGATGCCGCCGATTCCTGATGCCACGAAGCAACAAGTCATCGCGCGAGCGGATGGCCGCGCGCTCCGAACGCGCGCTGCGAAACCGCGAAGAACCGGTCCGAATCGGTCCCGCGCAATTGCTCGATGAACGCAAGGTCAGCGGCCTGAAGGGCCAGCTCGCTGCGCACACCGGGCGAAGTGGCCACCATCGACTCGTAGTCGTCGATCTCATCGAACGGGATCGCGGTCGCCCACGATGCGGACCCCTCAGCGGTATGCTTTGCTGGATGATCCTCAAGCGTGTCGTAGACACCCGCGTAAGCGCTGAGCGCGACCCGTGCAATGTCATCGCGGTCCCCAGAGGTCACGAAGCGGCACAAGTGATGGCAGATCGTGCCCGCAGCGGTGGCACGCGACGCGTGGCTTTGTCGCCCTGACACGCGCGGGTCCGGAATACGTTGCGCTATAGCATCAAGATCGTTGATCCGCGCAGCGTGGACG
>JBCAXC010000005.1:0-16908 GCA_038534255.1 Pseudomonadota bacterium | reverse complement strand
CCATCTCGTCCTTGTCTTCCGAGAACTTGACGTCCGGCTGGAAGGCGGGGCGCTCGTTGCGCTCGTCGAGGATCTTCTTGCTGGTCTCGTTGACCGTCTTTTCCATCACCTCGCTCATGATCGAGCGGCCATAAACCTGACGCAGGTGTTTCGCGGGCACCTTGCCGGGACGGAAACCCTTGAGGCGCACCGAGCCTTTCATCTCATCGATCTTCTCGGTGAGTTTCGCGTCAAGCTCATCAGCGCCGACGGTGACCGCGATCTCGCGTTTCAGCCCCTCGGAAACGGTTTCGGTTACCTGCATGTCGTTCGCTCTTTCATTCTCGTTTGACGCGTGCGGCGATCCGGCAGACGTCCGGCGCCGCAATCTCGTATGACCTGGTGCGGGCGGAGGGACTTGAACCCCCACGGCTTGCGCCACCAGAACCTAAATCTGGCGTGTCTACCAATTCCACCACGCCCGCGGGTCAGGCCCGTGCTGCGAGCAGCCGAAACTGCAGCGCAATTCTGCTTGTGCCGGGAAAACGCGCGCGAGCAGCGTCTGACCAACCGCGCGTGCAGCGTGCTATATGGTGTTGCATCGCCTATCGCAACGCCTTTTGCGCCGCTCGCGGCGGGCGATGCGGTGTTCATTTGGGTCAGCGTGAACGTGCCGCGAACCGCGTACACGACAAGGGCGCCCACAAACGAAAACGGCCGGCCCTCGGGAGGACCGGCCGCCATGTTGTGTGGTATCGGGCGTTGGCCCGGCGCGCGACCTAGTGGATCGCGAAGCGCAGACCGAACTTGATCTCGTGCGATGTGATGTCTTCCACGCGGTGGCCCGGGTTCACGAAGCCAGTGATGTCCACGCGACCGGACTCAACGCCGCCCATGTCGAGGTAGCGGTATCCCGCATCGAGCGTCACGCGGTCGGAGACCTCAAACGCCGTACCAGCCATCAGCGACCATGCGAACGTCACGTTCTCGCCGCCACGCTGGAAGTTGCCAGGAGTACAGACGCCCGGAATGGCCGGCGTGCAATCGAGTGCGCCCATGTCGTGATAGGCGACGCCGATGCCAGCACCGACGTACGGCTTGAAGCGACGACCCATGTCGAAGTCATAGTAGAGGTTCGCCATCAGCGAGTGCGTCTCGATGTCCGCAAAGATCGGATCTGGCGGAGCCGGAATGCCGTCCCAGAGGTTGTCACCGTGGAACGTGTAGAGGATGTCCCAGCGCAGACCGTTGCTGCGGGCACAACCGCCGCCGAGGCCCCATGTCATCCCGTCGTCAAGATCCGACGTCTGGTAAGGCGTCGCGCCGGCGGCGATCTCGGAGGCGTCAGCATCGTTCCAGCCGTAGCCGATGTCACCGCGGAGGTAGCATCCGCCAACGGCGGCCGGTGCTGCGTGGATCGGCTCATCTTTCAGAGAGCCGCCGTAAAGGTCTGCCGCGAACGCCGGTGCCGCCATGGTGGTGGCAAGCAGGGCGACCGAGACGAGACCGGTTTTCAAAACTTTCATGTCGCAAACCTTTCAGGTTACATCACGCGATGAACGCTCACGTGCCGTACTGTGATGAGGCGTTGTCGCCTGCTTGCAGTTAAAGCCGGGTTAAAAGCCGTCCGTGTTCGCAACAAATTTCATTGTTACCCGCATTTTCCTCCCGAACTGACGCTGTCGTTTACTCCTGGTTCACGATTGCGGGCGCCGAGACCGACGCACCAACGCTCACAAGGACAAGAGACCCATGATCACTGAAACCGTGGCTGACGCCGTCGGGAACACACCCTTGATCAAACTGCAGAAGGCGAGCGCGGAGACCGGATGCACCATCCTCGGCAAGGCGGAGTTCATGAACCCCGGGCAGTCCGTCAAAGATCGCGCGGCGCTGTTCATCATCCGCGACGCAGAAAAGCGCGGCCTCCTGAAGCCGGGCGGCACGATCGTCGAAGGAACTGCGGGCAATACCGGCATCGGGCTGACCGTCATTGGCCGAGCTCTCGGCTACAAGACTGTGATCGTGATGCCAGAGACGCAGTCGGACGAAAAGAAAGATGCCCTGCGCATGCTTGGTGCCGAACTCGTTCTCGTGCCCGCCAAGCCTTACAAGAACCCGAACAACTACGTCCGCTACTCCGAGCGCTTGGCCAAGGAGCTGGCGAATACGCGTGAGGGTGGTGCGGTGTGGGCGAACCAGTTCGACAACGTCGCCAATCGGGATGCACACATCGAAACCACCGCGGAGGAAATCTGGGCGCAAACCGGCGGAGCGGTTGACGGCTCCGTCAGTGCGGTCGGGTCCGGCGGCACGCTCGCCGGCGTCTCGATGGGGCTGAAGGCGAAGCGCCCGGACATCCAGATCGCACTTGCAGATCCGGATGGTTCGGCGATCTATTCGCACTACCGCTTCGGGGAGCTCAAATCGTCTGGCTCATCGGTGACGGAGGGCATCGGACAGGGGCGTATCACCGCCAACCTCGAAGGCGCAACGGTCGACCATGCCTTTAACATCCCTGACAGTGCAGCGCTCGAGGTGGTCTTCGATCTGATCAAAAACGAGGGCATCTGCCTTGGCGGGTCGGCCGGGATCAACATTGCAGGGGCGATCGCGCTGGCGAAGGAACTCGGGCCGGGCAAGACGATCGTGACCATACTCTGCGATCACGGCGCGCGCTATCAAAGCAAGATTTTCAATCCTGCATTTCTCGCGGAGAAAAATCTTCCGATCCCAGCGTGGATGACGAAGGATACGGCCACGCCCGATGTCAGCGTAGAGGTCGCTGAGGGCTGACAAACGACGCTGCGACATTCGCGATCACCTGACGAAATCGCTGCCTGTCCATAACCAACGCACCCCTCGGAATGGCTGAGGGTTGGACCTCGCTTTGACAGCCTGAATGAGACTCCCAAACGTGGCGCAACCTTTACCGTAAGGCCCGCCCGGTCTATTCGTGCGTGTACGACGATAAGTGAAATCGTGTTTTGTCAAAGGTAGGGCGGACAATGCAGCGTCTTCTGGTCGGGTTCAGAGTTGTCATTCTTGCGATCACCGCTGCGGCGTTCGGGAGCGGCTCAACGCAAAAGGCGTATGCGCAGACCGCACCGGCCGCAGCACCGTCGACTGAAAGCGAGCGCGCCGCAGCCAACCGACTGGCGGTCGCCGCACGGCTGGCGTGGAATCGGGCACAGAAGCTCACCGGAGCCGAAAAGGCGGCCGCATTGCGAGAAGCGCGCGAGAAACTCGACACCATCATTCGCGATCATTCGGGGACCGACCATGCGGTGAAACTGCTGAGCGGGGAGAAGATCGCCGGCGTTTCAATGGCGATGCTCGATGACGCGTTGGCGATCGCCGTCAAGGCAGGCTCGGCCGATGATCTGCGCGAAAACGCCAACACGGGCAATGTGACCGCAATGGTCGAACTCGCGGACAGATATGCTGCGGGAACAGATGTTGAGAAAGACGACGCCAAAGCGCTCGCCCTCTACCGTCAGGCAGCCGGTAAAGGGCACGCAGGCGCAATGAACCGGGTTGGAGATTTCTACGATTCCGGACGCGGGGTTGAGAAGAATTATGATGAGTCACTCAAGTGGTACCGCCAGGCCGCAGAGGGCGGCGACGCGGCTGGAATGTTCAACATGGCCTATGCTTTTCAACACGGGCGGGGCGTCGAAAAAAACCTGACCAAGGCGATCAGGTTCTATCGTCAGGCGGCCGACAACGGCCACGCCAATGCGATGAACACGATCGGCGATCTCTACGACGATGGACGCGGTGTCACGCAGGATTATGCCGAGTCCTTCAAATGGTACCGCCGCGCCGCGGAAAAGGGCCATGCCTCAGGCATGTTCAACACGGCCTACGCCTACGACAAAGGGCGTGGTGTCGGGGAGAATGTGGCGGAAATGGTGAGACTGTACCGCAAGGCTGCCGGTACGGGACACAGCACGGCGCTGAACAATCTTGCCAACCTCTATCGTATCGGCCGTGGCGTCGATCAAGATTATGCGGAAGCTCGCAAGTGGTACCTCAAGGCCGTCGAAAAAGGGAACGCGAGTTCGATGAACGCCATTGGCAATCTGTACGACAGCGGGCACGGCGTCACGCAGGACTATCAGGAGGCGCTGAAATGGTACCGGCGTGCAACCGCTGAAGGAAACACCTCAGGCATGTTCAACGCGGCATACGCGTACGAAAAAGGTCGTGGCGTCAAAAAGGATTTTGCGGAGGCGCTCACACTGTACCGCCGGGCGGCCGACGACGGACACTCAGGCGCGATGAACAACATTGGCGATCTTCACGACAATGGACGCGGCGTGACGAAGGATCACGCGGAGGCGCTGAAATGGTACCAGCGTGCGGCGGCCAAAGGTAGCACGTCGGGCATGTTCAACGTGGCATACGCCTTTGAAAAAGGCCGAGGCGTGGAGAAAGATCTGGCGGAAGCGCTGAAGTCGTACCGCCGGGCCGCCGAAAAGGGGCACGCAGCCTCAATGAACAATCTCGGCAATCTCTATGACGATGGGCGTGGTGTCACGAAGGATTATGCGGAGTCATTTCGATGGTACCGCCGCGCTGCCGATAAAGACCATCGCTCGGGCATCTTTAACACTGCCTACGCCTACGAGCACGGACGCGGCGTGGACAAAGACGTGGCCCGTGCCCTGACGCTGTACCGCAAGGCAGCCACCAAGGGGCACGCCACTGCAATGAATAATATCGGCGACATTTATCGCGCTGGTCGCGGCGTCGAAAGAGACTATGCGAAAGCCCTCAGCTGGTTCCGCAAGGCGGCCGACGGAGGGAATTCAAGCGCAATGGACGCCATCGGCCGTATCTACTTGCGCGGCAACAGCGTCGAGAAGAATTTCGCAGAGGCACTTCGATGGTATCACAAGGCGGTCGCGAATGGGCACAACAGTTCCATGACCGACATCGGGGACATCTACTATAACGGACACGGCGTCACGGTGGACTACAAGGAAGCGTTTCGGTGGTACCGCCGTGCTGCTGACAAAGGCATTTCCTCAGGCATCAACAACGCGGCGTTCGCCTACGAACACGGCCACGGGGTCAAAAAGGATCGGGGCGAGGCACTGCGGCTGTACCGCCAGGCCGCTGACAAGGGCAACACGTCCAGCATGTTCAACCTGAGCCTGGCCTACGAAGAAGGAAGGGGCACCCGAACAGACAGCCGCAAGGCCGCACAATGGATCATGAAAGCTCTCGCGCGCGGCCATGCGAAATCGCTCAAGGAGATGACCCAAAATCACAGGAACTGGAACCGTCCCACGCTCCGCGAGGTGCAGCGCATTCTGAAAGATGCAGGTGTGTATTCCGGGGCAATTGATGGACGATTTGGCTCCGGCACGATCGCGGCCATCAACGCCTACGCGGATCGCTGAAAGCCCTCGCGCGCTGCTGAAGTAGACCGTTGCCGCGTCAGGCCGAGGATGGTGTGAAATTCAGTGCGATACCGTTGATGCAGTGGCGTTTGCCGGTCGGGGCCGGACCATCGTCGAAGATGTGACCCAGGTGCCCGCCGCAGCGACGGCAGTGCACTTCGGTGCGGGCGACGAACAGCTTGTGGTCGATCTTCGTGCCGACAGCGCCGTCGATACTGCGGGTGAAACTCGGCCAGCCTGTGCCGCTGTCATACTTGTCTTGCGAGCGGTATAGCGGGAGATCGCAGCCGGCGCAGGAAAACGCTCCAGCGCGTTTTTCGTCATTCAGCGGGCTGGTGTAAGGGCGCTCCGTCGCCTCTTCGCGCAGCACTGCATACTGCGACGGTGTCAGCCTCGCCTTCCACTCCTCGGGCGTGTGCGAAATCTCGAATTTGGTGGTCGACGCGGTCGCAGTTGCCGGACGGCGCGGGCCAACAAGGCTTGCGAGCGCGGCAAGGCCGGCGGCAGCGGCTGAGCCGAGAAGTGCAGCTCTGCGGGTGATCATGTTTTCCTCCGGCTCAACGATGTTCTGATAGTGGTGGTCCGTACCACGCAAATCGCGCCGATCTTGTAACCAGCGGGATGACGTTCGCGTGAGGCCGACGTGCGCCTCATTGGTCTACCCCGCTGATGCGCTTCGATCGGGCGGAGCGGCGTGGTACTGCGTCGAACATCCCCAGCGACCGTGGAGTTCCGCGATGACCACACCACTTTTTCGCGATGACGCGTACCTCGAAAGCTGTACCGCGACTGTGACCAGTGTCACAGAACACGGCGGTATCGTGCTGGATCAGACGGTTTTTTATCCGACAGGCGGCGGGCAGCCGGGCGACCAGGGCACGCTGACGACAACCGCCGGAGAGACGCTGCTGATCGCGACGACGGTCACCGATCGGGAAACCGGCGACATTGTTCATGTGCCGGATGGTGCTCAGGACCTGCCCGCAGTTGGCGACAGCATCGCCTGCACGATCGACATGGATATCCGGCAGGCGCATATGCGCTGTCATACGGCGCTGCATCTGCTCTGCGCTGTTGTCGACTATCCGGTCACCGGCGGACAGGTCGGTGCGGACAAGGGGCGTCTGGATTTCGATGCGCCGGGTGCGACGCTCGACAAGGATGAGCTGACCGAGCGGCTCAATGCGCTGATTGCACAGGATCATCCCGTTACCACCGAATGGATCACGGACGCGGAGCTCGACGCCAACCCTGACCTCGTGCGCACCATGTCGGTCGCGCCGCCGCGCGGGTCCGGCCGCGTCCGGATGGTGCGGATCGGACCCGTTGACTACCAGCCCTGCGGCGGGACGCATGTGCTGAGGACCAGCGAGATTGGTGCTGCCCGTGTGGTAAAGATAGAAAAGAAAGGCGCGCAAAACCGGCGCGTAAGGATCGAGATCGGCTAAGGTGATGAGCGCGGCGTGCGCCGACACCCACGACACTGCGAGGATACACCCATGCCGGAGGCCTCAGGAGCGACGACGAACGATACCACGTCATGGCTGGTCTCAACGGAATGGCTGGCCGCGCGTATCGAGGCACCGGACGTCGTGGTGCTCGACGCCTCGTATCATCTGCCCGGCGCGGAACGCGATGCCCACGCGGAGTTTATTGCGCAGCGCATTCCAGGCGCGGTTTTTTTCGATGTCGACGGGATCAAGGATGAGGCGAACCCGCTGCCGCATATGATGCCCAGCCCGATCGTGTTTGCCGCGAAGATGCGTGCGCTTGCCATCGGCGACGGGCAGCGGCTGGTGATCTATGACAGTCACGGCCTGTTCAGTGCGGCGCGCGCATGGTGGATGTTCCGCGTGATGGGATATGATGACGTGCGCGTACTCGATGGCGGGCTTGTGAAGTGGATCGCGGAGGAACGCCCGCTTGACGATGGCGTTCCGCCCGCACGGATGACAAGACACTTCACGCCGCGCCATCGCCCGGCGATGGTGGCAACATGTGCCGATGTCTCGGCCGCGCTTGATGCGCCTGATGTCCAGGTTGTGGATGCGCGCAGTGCAGCGCGATTTGCGGGGACGGCGCCGGAACCACGGGCGGAGCTGGCCAGCGGCCACATGCCGGGTGCGCGGAGCGTGCCTTTCACCGAGCTTCTCGAAGACGACGGGACATTACGATCGCGCGATGCGCTCGCCGCCGTGTTCGATAAGGCTGGCGTCAACCGAAACGATCCGATCGTGACGACCTGCGGTTCCGGGGTGACGGCTGCGGTGCTCAATCTTGCCCTTGGGGAACTGGGCTGCGATGACGTGCGTCTCTACGATGGATCGTGGAGTGAGTGGGGCGCACGCGACGACGTGCCAATCGTCACCGGCGGCCCTGACTGAGGGGCTTCCGGAGCAGCGCGCCACGGCTGCTCACCGCGATCAGATATTTTCTCTCGTTGGATATGCATACCCATGAGCGACACCGCACGAAAACGCGCGACTGCGACTCAGCTGGCCCATGTCGGGCGGACGTCCGCGAAGCACGACGGCTTCGTCAACACGCCGGTCTATCGCGGTTCGACCGTGCTGCATCCTGATGTTGCGACGCTGAAGAGCGGTGCGATGCCGACGACGTACGGTCGGCGCGGCTCGCCATTGGTGCGCGGTCTCGAGGAGCAGATCGCTTTGCTGGAGGGCGGCGCATCCACGGTGATGGTGCCATCCGGGCTCTCCGCCGTAACGTCAACGCTGATCGCGCTCGTTCACAGCGGTGATCACATCCTGATGGTCGACAGCGTCTACAAGCCGACGCGGATGTTCTGCGAGACCGTGCTGCGACGGCTTGGCGTGGAGACGGAGTATTATGACCCGCTGATCGGCGAAGGGATTGCCGACCTGCTGCGCGAGAACACGCGGCTCGTTTACACGGAGTCGCCTGGCTCGCAGACATTTGAAGTGCAGGATCTGCCGGCAATCGCGGCGGCGGCGCACGCGCGCAATGCGTTGGTGGTTCTCGATAACACGTGGGCGTCGCCGCTCTATTTCAAGTCCTTTACCCACGGTGCCGATGTCTCGATCCAGGCGGCGACGAAGTACATTGTCGGTCACTCGGACGCGATGCTTGGCTCGGTCACGATGACGGACGCGCTGGTCGGGACGCTGGACCGGGATCTCGATCTGCTGGGTAACTGCGCCGGGACGGAGGAGATTTATCTCGGGCAGCGCGGCATGCGGACAATTGCGGTGCGGCTGCGCCAGCATTGGGAAAGCGGGCTCACCGTCGCGCGCTGGCTGCAGCAACATCCGTTGGTCGAACGCGTGTTGCACCCGGCGCTCGAAAGCCATCCGCAGCACGCGCTGTGGTCGCGTGATTTCGAGGGGGCGTCTGGACTCTTCTCCTTCCTGCTTCCGGCGGCGTCCGATGCGGCACTGGCTGCCATGCTCGACACCATGGAGCTGTTCGGCATGGGGTACTCTTGGGGCGGGTTCGAGAGCCTCGCCGTGCCATTCGATCCGCGCAGCTATCGCACCGCCACCACCTGGCCGCATGCGGGACATGCGATCCGACTGCATATCGGGCTGGAAGATCCGGGCGACCTGATCAGCGATCTCGAGGCTGGTCTCGCTCGGTTCGACGCGGCGCGCGGGCATGGCGACACCTGATCCTAGGATAGTGCCTAGGTGAGTTTCTTCTTAAATTCTCGCATAACGGGTGTGCGCAATAAGCGCGCTGGCGGCAGACCAACTCCCACCCAAATCTGCCGCCAGCCAAGAACAAAAAGGGCGGCGTCGCCCGGTCAAACTCCAGTCGGGCGCTCGCTGTCCGGCCGTATGACTGCAACACCTTGCTCTCCCGTGGTCCACCCGCGGGAGAGCAAGGTCGTTTGCGCAAAAAAAAAGAGGCGGCACAGGCCGCCCCAGTCAAACCCCAGGAAAGTATCGGGCCACCGTGCGCAGGCAAGACGCAAAACACTACATGCCGACGTACGGCGACCCGATGTGCGGACACTAGGCTGCAATCGTTGCCGCGCACTTAATCGCTGTCGTAAAATTTGATCGGTGTAGAGCGTTGTGGGTGGCGCTTGCGCTCGTCGATGTGACCAGCAAGTCTTGGCGAATGCTCGATGCACGCCTGCGCCCGCTGATTGATCCGCCACTCAACCGTGCAGCGCGCTTGCTTGGGCGGCGCGGCATCTCGGCAACCTCGGTCACACTGGCGGGGGTCGTCATCGGTCTGGCGGGCGCCGTGGCGATCGCGCTGGGGTGGTTTGTCCTTGGAGGTGTCGCACTCGTCGGCAATCGGATCGCCGACAGTCTTGATGGCCCGCTTGCCCGATTGCAGGGCACGAATGATGCGGCAGGCGGGTTTCTTGATATCGCCTGCGACTTCCTCATCTACGCCGCCGTACCACTCGCGTTCGCCGTGCATGCGCCGGCTGCCAACGGTCTCGCTGCGGCGTTTCTCCTCTCCGGGTTTGTTGTGAACGGCGCGGCGTTCCTTGCGTTTGCAAGGGCTGCAGATGACGCCGGACTGACGACGCAGGCGCAGGGAGAAAAATCGTTCTTCTATCTCGCCGGGCTGGCGGAGGGCGGAGAGACATTCGCGTTTCTCTGCGCTGTCTGTCTGTTTCCTTCGGCGTTTGTCTGGCTGGCGACTGCTTTCGCCGTCGTGTGCTGGATCTCGGGCCTCGCGCGGATGATCGGCGGGTATCGACGGCTGCGGGGCGCACAGCAAGGTGTCAGAGTGGTATGACTTGGCGAGCGTGTGGGCGCCCTACGCCGGCCAACTCACTGTGGCGCACATCGATGCTGGGCACATTTTCTTGCTGAGGAGCGGCCCGCTGCGACGGGTGATGCGCTGGCCGCACACTTCGGTTCCGCGATTCCCGGCGCAACCTCCTGACATGACGGTGGCAGGAGACGTCTGGCATGGCACCGACACGTCCATCTCGTGGAGAGCACACCATGATCAAGTATTATTATCCCGACGGCACGCACTGCTATCGTGCGTTGCACACCGCGCATGCCGTCTACACCAACGAGAACGGCAAGCTGATCGCCCGCGCCGAACGACCAGACCGCAACGGGATATACGAGTTTGAGATCGTCGCGTTCGAGCTGGTCGAGGCGGGGAAGCGGTGCACGTAAGAGGGGACGTGAGCTTGTACGCCAGAGAGCCGCTGAGCGCGGCGGCGTGTCACACGGGGCCAGCTACCGTTTCGGGGCCAGCGTCACCAATTCATGGACGTACGAAACTAGCGGAGCCATGAGCGAGGAGCTGATCCGATGTCCGCCCGGAAAGCCAACATCCCTGACGTTGTCGTCGAGCACCACGTTCCCGAGACCTTCAGCGACAAATTTGCCTATCGGCTGGTCAAGTTCATGCGCATCTTTGCCGATGCGTTCTTCCGCAAGCGGTATGGGCACAGGGCCGTCGTCCTGGAGACGGTTGCCGCCGTGCCGGGCATGGTTGGCGGCCTGCTGCAGCATCTCAAGTCGATCCGTCATATTCGCGATGACGAGGGATGGATCGCGGAGTTGCTCGACGAAGCTGAAAACGAGCGGATGCATCTGCTCACCTTCATCAATATCGCTCAGCCCTCCGTGTTCGAGCGCTTTTTGATCCTCATTGCGCAGGGCGTGTTCTTCAACCTTTACTTCATGCTCTACCTGATCGCACCAAAGACGGCGCACCGCGTGGTCGCCTATCTCGAGGAAGAGGCGGTCGTCAGCTACACCCAGTACCTGAAAGCGATCGACGAGGGCGCGCTGGAAAATGTGCCGGCGCCGCAGCTTGCAATCGACTACTGGAAGCTCGAGCCGGACGCGCGGTTGCGGGACGTGGTTCTGGTCGTACGTGACGATGAAGCTGGGCACCGCGACCGCAATCATACCTTCGCCAACGTGCTCGCCACGCCTCCAAGCGACACGGAGAAGCCTCGCGGCGGGGCGCCAGCTGGTTTGCTGAAGGACGCCTGAGCCGGACGCGCCCCGTGCGCGCCAACGCCCTTCCCCCGCAACGCCAATCGCTGTACGTTGCCGCTCAATGCCCGCAATCCCGCGGGCATTGGTTTATGGAGCAACCCAATGGTCAAACAGATGACCGGCGCCGCGATGGTCATGCGCGCGCTGGCAGATCAAGGCGTCCGCCATATCTTCGGATATCCGGGCGGTGCCGTTCTGCCGATCTACGACGAGATCTTTCAGCAGAAAAAAGTCGAGCATGTCCTCGTACGTCACGAGCAGGGCGCCGTACACGCTGCGGAGGGCTATGCACGCTCTACCGGAGATGTCGGCGTCGTGCTGGTGACGTCCGGTCCGGGCGCGACCAACGCTGTAACCGGGCTAACCGACGCGCTTATGGACTCGATCCCGCTCGTCTGCATTACGGGCCAGGTTCCCACGCACCTGATCGGCAATGATGCGTTTCAGGAGTGCGATACCGTCGGGATCACGCGCCCCTGCACCAAGCACAACTGGCTGGTGAAGAGCGTCGACGATCTTGCTGCGGTTCTGCACGAAGCGTTCTACGTCGCGCGGTCTGGTCGCCCCGGGCCAGTCGTTGTGGACATCCCGAAAGACGTCCAGTTCGCGCTTGGTGAGTATGTCTCCAAGCCGTCGATGGCGCACAAGAGCTATCGCCCACAGATGAAGGGCGACCAGGCGGCTATCCGCGAGGCGGTCGAGCTTCTGGCACAGGCGAAGAAGCCGTTGTTCTACACGGGTGGCGGCGTGATCAACTCCGGACCGGCGGCGTCAAAGCTGCTGCGGGAACTGGTCAGCGCGACCGGGTATCCGATCACGTCGACGCTGATGGGTCTCGGGTCGTATCCGTCGTCCGGCAAACACTGGCTTGGCATGTTGGGCATGCACGGGACATACGAAGCCAATTGGGCCATGCACGATTGCGATGTGATGGTCTGCGTTGGCGCGCGTTTCGATGACCGGATCACCGGGCGCGTAGATGCGTTCGCGCCGCACTCGAAGAAAATCCACATCGACATCGATCCCTCGTCGATCAACAAGAACGTCAAGGTCGACATCCCGATCGTCGGCGACTGCGGCTTCGTGCTGGAAGAGATGCTGAAGGTCTGGAAGGCGAAAAACGCCAAGCCGGACGCCAAGGCGCTCGAGGCATGGTGGCAGCAGATCGATGGTTGGCGGGGACGGAAGTCGCTCGCCTACAAGAAGAGCGATACCGCGATCATGCCGCAGCACGCCATCGAGCGGCTGTACGAGCTGACCAAGGACAAGAAGACCTTCATCACGACCGAGGTCGGCCAGCACCAGATGTGGGCGGCGCAGCACTACCACTTTGAAGAACCGAACCGGTGGATGACGTCGGGTGGTCTTGGCACGATGGGCTATGGGCTGCCGGCGGCTGTCGGTGTGCAGATGGCGCACCGTGACGCGCTCGTGGTCGATATCGCGGGCGAAGCGTCCGTGCAGATGACGATGCAGGAGATGGCCTGCGCAGTGCAGTACAATCTGCCGATCAAGATTTTCATCCTCAACAATGAGTACATGGGGATGGTGCGGCAGTGGCAGGAATTGCTGCACGGCGGGCGCTATTCACACTCCTACTCCGACGCGCTGCCAGACTTCGTGAAGATGGCGGAAGCGTTCGGGTGTGTTGGCATTCGTGCGGAAAAGCCGGACGAGCTTGATGATGCGATCAACGACATGATCTCAATCGATCGGCCTGTGCTGTTCGACTGTGTGGTCGAGAAACTCGCCAACTGCTTCCCGATGATCCCCTCGGGCGCCGCGCACAACGACATGCTGCTCGGCGACGAAGTCGATGACGACAACATCGGCTCGGCGATCAAGGAGGAAGGGAGGGTGCTGGTTTAGGGAGCGGCACCTCTCGGACGTCTTCCAAGTCTTGAAGGCGGGCCCTCAGCGGCCCGTCTTTTTTATGCGTACGCGTGGAGTGCAGCGTGAGGTCGGTCGGGGTGGCCTTCCTTGCGCTTGACTAGTTTGATGTCGAGCTATATTTGGTTTGATATCAAATCATAAGAGGTGTGCGACATGAACAGACGACAGTTTCTGACCGTGGCAGGTGGTGGGATCATTCTCGCAGCGGGCGCGAGTATCGGGCATGTGGCAACCCGCGTTCCGAAGACGGCACTCCAACCGTGGGCCGAAGCCGGGTCACGCTATGACGAGCCACGGCGGAACGCGCTGTCCTACGCGATCCTCGCGCCCAACCCTCACAACCGACAGCCCTGGCTGGTTGATCTTTCGATCCCTGACACGGTGGTGCTGCGCGTCGATCGCGAACGTCTCCTGCCGCACACTGACCCATTCAATCGCCAGATCACGATCGGGCTCGGGTGTTTTCTGGAGGTCATGGAGATGGCTGCGGCGGCCAACGGCTATCGCGTTGCCCTCGAACTGTTTCCAGAAGGCGCATCGTCCGCAGCGCTTGATGATCGTCCTGTTGCCGTCGCGGTGTTCTCGAAAGATGCGACCGTCGCGGCCGACCCCTTGTTCGCACATGTTCTCGCCCGCCGATCTCTGAAGGAGCCGTACGATACGACGCGAGGTGTCACGACGGAGATACTCGACAGTCTGAAGCGTGCCGCGACATCGTCCTCAAAGGTTGGCGTGAGCAATAACACGGCCTCGGTCGACGCCTTGCGCCGCCTGACCAACGCGGCGATGGATATCGAACTCAAGACGCCGCGTGCTTTCAAAGAGAGCGTCGATCTCTTTCGCATCGGTCATCGCGAGATTGATGCGAATCCCGACGGCATAGATTTCTCCGGTCCGCTGTTCGAAATGCTTCACCTCACCGGACAGATGACGCGAGAGGGCACGCTGGACACGTCATCGTCGATGTTTGCTCAAGGTCGAACGGCCCTGCTTGAGAACACCGATACCGCCATGGCGTACGTCTGGCAGGTTACCACCACGAACGCGCGGGAAGACCAGATCGGCGCCGGTCGCGACTGGGTTCGGATCAACCTTGCTGCGACGGCCGCTGGTGTCGGCACGCAACCGCTCAGCCAGGCGCTTCAGGAATATCCGGAAATGAAAAAGTTGTACGCGCAGGTCCACGACATGTTGGCCGGAGACGGGGGCACGGTACAAATGCTCGCGCGGCTCGGGTACGCTGAGCCGGTTCCGGTCAGCCCGCGATGGCCACTATCAGCGAAAATTCAGAAAGAGTGACGTTGGACGAAGAGCAACGAAAAGCTGTTTTCCAGTTCTTCAACGAAATTGGCATCATCCAGCAGCTTGCATCGACGATGTTCAACAAGTGCCTGCCGGACGGTGTTCATGTCTCGCACTTTGCGGTGCTGAACCATCTGGCACGCCTTGGCGACGGCAAGACTCCGTTGACGCTTGCCGAGGCGTTTCAGGTGACGAAGGGAACGATGACGCACACGCTGTCGACACTGTCAAAACGGAGTTTTATCACGCTCCGACCGCATGCGACGGACGGGCGAAGCAAACTGGTTTTCCTCACTGCGGCTGGTCGCGAGTTTCAGGTCCGCGCCGTCGAAAGCCTCGGTCCGGCCATGGCGGCGCTTGATGGCAAGCTCGACTATGACCGGATGATCGC
The DNA here is from genome assembly GCA_038534255.1 of Pseudomonadota bacterium. Taxonomy (GTDB): domain Bacteria; phylum Pseudomonadota; class Alphaproteobacteria; order Rhizobiales; family CALHAX01; genus CALHAX01. The sequence continues at coordinate 1,963 of JBCAXC010000005.1, read as the reverse complement.
GATGCTGCCTGAGCTGGCGAAAGTGCGCGCGGTTCTGGATGAAAATCGAGATCTGTGATTTCCATCAGATGGCTGGGACTGCCGGATCGAGAGGTTCGGGAGTTAAACCTCTCTTATGGGGGCATCGTCACTGAGGCGAAGTTGACTCATTCAAGCGACGACGCCGAGGCCGACGCCGTAGATGGCGCCCCAGAGGAGGCCGGCGGCGAGGGTTGCGGCGGCGTGGCTGGAGGCGGCACCGCGGTAGACGTCGTGCATGAATCCGTAGACGAGAATGCCCGGCGCCGCGACGATGCGGAACGCGAGCGCCAAGCCGATAGCCTTTGAGTCACCATCTTCGAACGCGAGGACCGGAGGGCGCTTCGTTATGACTGCGAATGTTAGGGCAGCAACGTTGGTGAGCACGACGCCGTAGAGCATCATCATCACAAGGGTCGAAAGATCCGTCATCGTTGTCTCCAAACAGCTGCTCAATTCGTTATGGAGAAAAAATAGAAAATTTTAGCGGAACTGGCAACGCTGACGCGGCGTCAGGAAAAATAATGCGTTGGTTCTCGCGCCCCAATTTTATTCAAATGCAATGTACATGACCGCACTTCAGTCCCCGCCGCTGTCGCCGCCACCGTCCGAGAAGGTGTCGTCGAACCGGCGCGTCGAAGAATCGACCGGGCCGCTGTCATCAGTGCGTCGTCGTTGGCGAAAGCCGAACAGACCGCGGAACACGATGAATGCGAGGCCGAGCGCGAGGACGCTCATAAACCCGTCGTAGAAGGTCATGCGGCAGCTCCTTCGTGGGCCGACTGCAAATTGCAGTCCGAGTTTTCTATCCCACCCATGTCGCATCCGGAACTGGCAATACATGCAGGTAGACGACTACGCTTTGGCGAAAGTTTGCCAGCGAGGACAACACTTATGCAGCCGTTTGAAGGTGTGCGCGTTCTGGATTTCACGCATGTGCTTGCGGGGCCGTTCGCGGCGTATCAACTCGCCGTGCTCGGCGCCGATGTGATCAAGATCGAGGATACGCATGTTCCGGACATGATGCGCGGGGAAGGCGTCTCGCCCGCGCTCAATGCCGAGGGGCGAGGCACGCGCTTTCAAACGCAGGGCGGCAACAAGCGGATGATCGCGGTCGACCTCAAGTCTTCGGAGGGTCGGGAGATTATCCTCAAGCTCGTCGACAGTGCTGACGTTGTCATTTCGAATTTTCGTACCGGCACGATGGGGCGACTTGGTCTTGGCGTCGATGTGCTCACCGCGCGCAAACCGGATCTTGTCTGGTGCACGCTGACCGGCTTCGGCGCGACCGGGCCGAAGGCGGAGCATCCTGCGTTCGACAATGTGATCCAGGCCTACTCCGGGCTGCTGGCCTCGACGGGACATGAAGGTGGCGCGCCGGTGAAAGTCGGGCCGCCCGTGCTCGACTATGGCACCGGGGCGCAGGCGGCGTTTGCGATCGCCGCTGCCCTCTTTCAACGCACCCGCACCGGGCTCGGCCAACGCATTGATGTCTCCATGCTGGACGCCGCGCTGATGCTGATGGCGTCGACCGTCTCCGACAGTGACGCGCGGCAGGGACCGCCACCGCCGCATGGCAATTCAGACCCGATCCGTCCGGCCTACGGCTTGTTCGAGACCACCGACGGCCAGCTGATGATCGGGGCATTCACAAACCGGCAGGTGGCGCGGCTCTGGCGCGTGCTCGGTGACGACGCACGCGCCGAGACCGCGTTGCAACGCACGACGCCCGAGTGGCATGCCACTGCGGCCGATGACCGGGCCGCGCTGCGAGACGTGCTTCGGGAGAAAAATGCTTCGGATATGGAAGATGCGCTGAACGCAGCCGGCGTGCCCGCGGCGCGCGTGCGCAACATGTTCGAAGCGATGACATCGGAGCAAGTGGCCGGGCGGGCTGTGCTTCAACCGGGTGTCACTGCGCCTGAGACCGATCGTGGGCTGACCA
>JBCAXC010000004.1:0-17549 GCA_038534255.1 Pseudomonadota bacterium | reverse complement strand
ATGTGGCCTTCGAGGTAGTCGGCGCCCTCTGTCGTCTCGCCACGCTCGGCATCACTGGATGTCTTTTTCTGTGTCATCACAACAGACTAGTGCGATTGCGAGCCGTGGGGAAGCATCGAGATGTGCCGTGGTGTGCGATGACGCAGTCCCCGGCTTTTGCAATGTTCATCACCGAACTGCGATCAACGGTGACTGGTTTTGGTCCCTCTCATCAGGCACAGTTTGCGTCGAACTGAGTTCGCCGTCAGAAAACGGAGTTTGCGACATGTCGCGCGATGGATTTGTCGGCGCAGCGATCCTTGCGGCGAGTGTCATGTCGTCGACATTTGGCGCTGGTGACGCTCGTGCGGAACGCTCGATGAACGCGATCGTGTCCATTCCCGGCACTGCGTCATCGTCCAGTTCGTCGATCGCCCCGTCTGCGGCACAGTCGTTGGCATCGCCATGGGTGAACGGCTTTCACTCCCGGGTCCGCCTGACCGCGGCGCATCTGCTGGACGATCGTGACGGCACAGCGCTCTATGCGGGTGTCGACATCCGCCTCGATCCGGCATGGAAAACCTATTGGCGCATGCCGGGGGACGGTGGTGGCATTCCGCCTGAGTTTGACTGGTCCGCGTCTGAGAACGTGCGGGACGTATCGGTCTTGTTTCCGGCGCCGCAACGTCTGAATGACGCGTACGGCACATCGATCGGCTACAAGGGCGGTGTGCTGTTTCCGGTCCGCGTCGTGCCGGTTGATCCGCAGCGTGCCGTTCGTCTCCGGCTCGTGACGCACTTTGGTGTGTGCGATGATATTTGCATCCCGGCCGAGGCACGGCTTTCGCTCGACATTGCAAAAGGTGCGCGCGCCGCAGTGCCGGTGCAACGCGATCTGCTGGCAGCGCTTGCGAAGGTACCGGCCTCGGACACTCAGAAAGGCTTGCGGGTGGTCGAAGCAAAGCCGCATCTCGACGGATCCAAGCCAGCCTTCACATTCCACATCGCCTCGTCGGTTCGCGATCCGGTGGATCTGTTCGCGGTGATGCCGGGCGGTGTGCATCTGCCGGTGCCGGAAGCTCTCGGTCGTGCGGACGACGGAAGCGCGCGTTTCCGTGTTGATCTCTCCCACGTCGCCGACCCGAGCGGGCTGCGCGGAAAGTCCATCGAGCTCGTGGCAACGAGCGGCGTGCGGGGCCGCAAGATCATGTGGACCGTGCCGATGGACTGAGCGTGGCTGCTCGGGTGCGTGCATCTCTCTTTGCGCGCGGGCGTGTGTGCGCCTATGACCACCTGAACAACCCCCGATCATTTCCGGAGCACATGACCATGACGATCTCTGTTGGCGACAAGATCCCTGAGGCCACGTTTCTGACGCCGGGCGCGGACGGGCCGGAGAAAATCACGACCGACGCGCTGTTCTCGGGCAAGACGGTCGCCCTGTTTGCAGTCCCCGGTGCGTTCACGCCGACGTGTCATGCGCAGCATGTGCCAGGATTTGTCTCCCACGCGGATGACCTCGCCGCGAAAGGCGTCGACACGATTGCCTGCGTTGCGGTGAACGATGTCTTCGTCGTCGAGGCATGGCGCGATGCCAGCAAGGCGGATGGAAAGATCACCTTTCTCGCCGATGGCAGTGCGGACTTCACCAAGGCGATCGGTATGGACATTGATCTTGGCGCACATGGTCTCGGCACGCGCTCGAACCGTTATGCGATGATCGTGAAGGATGGCGTCGTGAGCGCGCTCAACATCGAGGATGTGCCAAGCACGGCGGAAAAGAGCGGTGCTGCGGAACTTTTGAAGTCACTCTGAGGGGCTGATCAGCTGGGCGGCGCGCAATTCCTGCGCCGCCGGCTTAGCCTCTCGCCTCTTGCGTGCCGAGCCGCGCAAGTTCATCGGCGCGTTCGTTCTCAGGGTTGCCGGCGTGGCCTTTGACCCAATGCCACTCGATGGTGTGGCGACGGGCGGCCTCATCGAGTGCGCGCCAAAGCTCCTCGTTTTTTACCGGCTTCTTGGCGGCGGTTTTCCATCCGTTTCGCTTCCAGCCATGGATCCACTTGGTGATTCCGTCGCGGACATAATTGCTGTCCGTGTAGAGATCGACCTGTGATGCTGACTTCAGGGCATCCAGCGCGCTGACCGCGGCCTGCAACTCCATACGGTTGTTGGTGGTCGCTGCGTCACCGCCATGCATCTCCTTGCGGTGCTCGCCCGAGATGAGGATTGCGCCCCATCCGCCGGGGCCGGGATTTCCCGAGCAGGCGCCATCGGTGTAGATTGTCACGTGCGGCATCGTCTGCGGGACCTTCGAAGTTTTGTCTGGTGTCTTCCGGTCAGACGTATTGTCTCGACCTTCTGGCGGCCGGTGATCAGGCGGCGGTGTCGCGCAGCTCACGAGGCAGCTTGAAGGTAATGTTTTCCTCCGCCGCGGTAATCGTCTCGATCTCGGTTTCGTACTTCTCGCCGATCGTATCGATGATCTCCTGCACGAGCATTTCAGGTGCTGAGGCCCCGGCACTGAGGCCAATTGACGTGGCGTCCTCGATGAGATGCCACGGGATCTGACGAACGCTTTCCGCAAGGATCGCATTCTCACACCCGTTGCGTTGCGCGACTTCGACCAGGCGGTTGGAGTTCGAGCTCGAGGGCGCTCCGACGATGATGACGGTATCGCACGAGGCCGCCATCTGTTTCACAGCCGCCTGTCGGTTGGTCGTCGCGTAGCAGATGTCCTCCTTAACGGGCGCGCGGATGTCTGGAAAGCGCTTTTGCAGCGTGCCGACGATCTCCGCCGTATCGTCGACCGACAGTGTGGTCTGCGTGATGAACGCGAGGTTTTCCGATGTGGTGCGCGGCTCGAACGCGGCGGCATCTTCCACGGTCTGGATCAGCGCGGCGGTGCCCGGCGGCAACTGGCCCAGCGTCCCGATGACCTCTGGATGCCCGGCATGGCCGATCAGCAGGATTTCGCGCCCGGCTTCATGGAGGCGCGAGGCCTCGATGTGGACCTTTGAGACAAGCGGGCAGGTCGCATCGAGATAGAACATGTTGCGCGCGTGGGCATCGGCCGGCACCGACTTCGGTACGCCATGCGCGGAGAAAATCACCGGGGCGTCTGAGTCTTCAGGGATTTCGTCCAGCTCATCTATGAAGATGGCACCCTTGCGGCGAAGGTCTTCGACCACGTGACGGTTGTGCACGATCTCGTGACGGACATAGACCGGCGATCCGTACTTTTTCAGTGCAAGTTCGACGATCTGTATGGCGCGATCGACGCCGGCGCAGAAGCCCCGCGGAGCTGCGAGCAGGATGCGCTTGGCTTCCTTCGTGCGGGTGGCCTCGGGCGTATCGGTTTGGGCTGCCATAGCGTGCGGTCCTCGTGGGCGTCGAAACGACGTTTGCGCCGGGCATTCAGGCGCCGTCTTATTCCAGGCGGGATTATCATACCTTACTGAATCAGGCACGCTCCGCCTTTGTTCAAGGTGTGGTGCACGACCGCTCGGCTGCGACGTCAGGCTATCGCGCCGCGAAGACCGGTGCTAGCGTCCGCGCGGTTTGAGGCATCTGGACCTGGGTGCGCGTTCGCAGGGCTGCGGCGCGCCGGCTGCGACAACGACGGTCGCAACAGTTGGAGTTTCACGTCGAGTGGGGCGTGATTGGGGGAACGACGATGCAGCAGACTTTCACACGGCGTGTTGTGCGCAGTGGTTATCTCAACGCGATGCTCTGTGTCGCCGCTGGCCTTGCACTGGCGGGTTGCAGCATGCCGAACTTTACGTCAGGGCTCGGTGGCGGGATCTTTGGCGGGAGCGAACCGGCGCCAACACAGGCCCAACCCGTCAATGAAGCGCAGTTGCTTGCAGCCGCACAGTCGGATGGCACATCAGCGTCAGCACCCGTCGACACGGGTTCGCGCGGTTGCCCGGCTTTTGTGGTCTGGCCGCGGGATCGCAATCTCACGGTCTATACGCCGGGCGAAGAGGGCGACAGCCTCTCGGTGATCCAGCGCGGCGAGATCACGAAGACGGCGCGCGAGTGTCAGGCGAGCCCGGGCCGTGTTGTTGTGCGCTATGGATTTTCCGGGCGTGTGCTGCTCGGCCCGCGCGGCAAGCCGGGCACGTTCACCCTGCCGATCAGCGTATTCGTGACGGATTTCAAGCGGCAGAAGGTCCAGACCCAGCAGCACCAGATCCAGGTCACGGTGCCAACGACGCGGCCGATCGGTTATTTCTCGAAAGTCGAGTCGGTGGTCATCGAGGTGCCGCAGGGTGTGCGGCCTGATGACTTCCAGCTTTTCGTCGCATTCGAGAAGCCGCGTGGCGGTGTTTCCGGCTGAGGCGGTCATGCCTCTGCAAGCTGTCAGTTCTCAAGGCCGACGCGGGCACATTCTTCGGGCGTCTTGAGCGAGAAATCGACGCCGTGCAGATCAGCGGCCGCATCAGTGCAGAGCCAGGCGACGGCCTTGCCGACATCCTCCGGGCTGCGGTGCGCTTCCCAAGCGAGCTGACTGACCGGGTTGACGCCGGACGCCTTGATCGCGACCTGCATGTCGGTCGCGACCGTGCCCGGGCTCAGACCGACGACGCGGATGCCTTTGTCGTAATACTCCTTGTCGGCGCACTTCGTCAGGGAGAGCGCCGCCGCCTTGCTGGAGCAATAGTGGCTCCAGCCTTCGAGTGCGCCGTAGGCCGCGCCCGAGCTGATCGTGACGATCACTCCGGAGCGCTGAGCCTCCATCACGGGCAGGGCGGCGCGGAGGCCGAAGAAGACACCCTTGTAGTTGACGTCTGCAGCTTCGGCCCAGCGCGCCGGATCGCTGTCGGCAATGCGGGAGATGGGCTCGATCAGGCCTGCGTTGTTGACGAGGATGTCAAGGCGACCGAACTCCTGCTGCGCTGTTGCGACGAGTGCCGCAACGTCGTCGTAGCGGGCAACATCGGCGGCCTTTGCGATCGCCGTATGGCCCGCCGCGGTGAGTTCGTCCGCGAGTGCGGTGATAGCGTCTGAGGACCGCGCGGCGAGGACAACTTTTGCTCCGCTCTCGGCAAGCGACCGGGCGATCGCAGCGCCGATGCCGCGGCTCGCGCCGGTGACGATGGCAGTTTTGTTGGTGAGCTGATGCATGGCACTATCAAGGTCTCGGTGGCGACGGAGAGTGCTCGTTCGGTGTTCAGCGTGCAAGCTATACGCAAGCGTTCAGTTCAGATCGCCAGAAACATCGGCATGGTCGAACATGCTTAGTTCAGCTTGGTGCGGACCTGTTCGATGCCGGCAGTGACGAGGTCGGTGCCGGTGACGCCGCTCGCTTTTTCCGCCATGAGTTTTTCGGCGGCCTGAACGGCGACTTCGACGGCTGTGCTTTTCACCTCGGCAGCGGCCTGTTCCTCGGCGCGAGCAATCTTTTCCTCCGCCAAGCGTGTACGGCGCTCGAGCATTTCCGTCATCTTGGCGCGCGTTTCGTCGGCGTAGGCTTCGGCCTCGCGCTTGGCCTGGGCGACAATCTCGCTGGCCTCGGCGTCGGCTTCGTTTCGCTTTTTCTGGTAGTCGGCGAGGAGCTGCTTCGCCTCTTCCTTGAGGCGGCGGGCCTCATCCAGTTCGTTTTTTATGTCCGTGGCGCGCTTGTCGAGCGCTGCAGTGATGATCGACGGCACCTTGTAGTAGAGAATGATGCCGAAGAACGCGGCGAGGGACAGATAAACCCAGGCGTTTGCCGAAAGACCCATCGAATTTCACTCCTCGTCCTGCGTTCTGATGTGTCACGCTCTGCGGCGCACTGACCAGCGGTCTGTCTTTAGCGTTGCGCCGCGTCCACGGCCTTCGCGACATCGTCCGCGCTGACTTCGACGCCAAGAAGTCGGGAGACGATGGCTTGTGCCGTGTCTGTTGCGACGCCTTTGACGTTGCTCATGGCCTCGGCTTTGGAGGCCGAGATGCGCGCTTCGGCATCTGCCGCGGCGGTGGCGAGTTGGGCTTCGACCCGCTCGCGCTCCGCGTCGACTTCTGCCGACAGTTGATCACGCGTCGTCTGCGCGATTCCCTGCGCCTTGCCCTTGGCTTCGCCGAGCGCCTGCTCGTAACTGGCGATCGCCTGCTCGGTCTCGTTGTTCAGCCGGGTGGCTTCATCGAGGTCCCGCTGGATACGGTCGCTGCGCTCTTCAATCACCTCGCCGATGCGCGGCAATGCGATCCGTGAGAGCACGAGATACAAACCGCCAAGCGTAATCGTCAGCCAGATCAGCTGAGAGGAAAACGTCGACGGATCGAGCGGTGGAAACGCGTCTTTCGCTGCATCGGCAGCGCGGATGACGGGCGGAGTCAGCATGGTGCGCCTCGGGTAGGTCTGCGGAGAGCGGTCGATTCGGCATGCACGCTCTGGGCGGACACGCCGTCTCTTGCTCGGCGCCTTCAGGCCACGCGCGGCGGCCTGAAGAAGATGCGTCCTGCGTGCACCAGCTTACCGGTGACGCAGCTCGTCAAACGCCTTGCTCAGGCGACGAAGAGCAGAAGCAGGGCGATCGCGAGTGCGAAAATGCCGAGGGCTTCTGTCACGGCGAAGCCGAAGATCAGGCGTGGAAACTGGCCGTCAGCGGCGGACGGATTGCGCAGAGCTCCGTTCAGGTATTGGCCGAACAGGTTGCCGACGCCAAGCGCCGCGATGCCCGTGCCGAGTGCTGCGAGGCCGGCACCAATCAGTTTAGCGGCTGCTGGATCCATGAGACTTCTCCTTGGTTGATTGCATGAGCGCCGTAGCACTCGGGATCTTTGTGAACTCAGGTGTTCGGTGAAGGCAGATTTCGTGGTTTGCGCTGTCCGTCAGTGAGACGGATGCAGCGCGTCGTTGAGATACATGCAGGTCAGCATCGCGAAAACGTAGGCCTGCATGAACGCGACGAGGAATTCGAGAGCGGTGATGGCAACCGTCATGAGCATTGGCAGCGGGGCGAGAAGCGCCGTCGCCCCGCCCGCGCCGAGCAGCATAACGATGAAGCCGGCGAAAACTTTCAGCGTGATGTGTCCAGCGAGGATGTTGGCGAACAAACGCACGGAGTGGCTGAGCGGGCGCGAGAGGAACGAGACGACCTCGATCGCAGTCACAAGCGGTACGAGCACGACCGGCACGCCAGACGGCACGAACAGTTTCAGGAAGCCCGCACCGTTCTTTTTAAAACCGTAGATGATGACGGTGAGGAACACGATCATCGCCAGCGCGACCGTGATGATCAGGTGGCTGGTGAACGTGAACTGTTTCGGAAACATGCCGAGCAGATTGCCGGCAAGGATGAACATGAACAGCGTGAAGACGAGGGGGAAGAACTTCATCCCTTCAGAGCCGGCCGCCTCACGCACCATGTTGGCGATAAACTCGTAGCTCATCTCCGCGAGTGACTGGAGGCGGGTCGGGACAAGCGCCCGGCCCTGCATCGACAGGATCAGAAAAACGGCGACGATCAGCGCCGAGATCACCATCGCCAGAGACGAATTTGTGAACGATGCGTCGAGCCCGAAGATCTCGAAATCGAGGTGCTTCTTGATCTCGAATTGCTCGATTGGATCGGGCATCTCGCCCGGTTCTGCCGTAGCCACGTCAGCGTCCCCTAGTCGTCATCATATGCACTGTCCGGCATGTCCCGGCCAATGTCGCCGCCGGTGGCCGCCCGCATGTCAGCCTGCATTCTGTTGTACGATCCCATCACGTTGCGCACGCCAGCGATGAAACCAAGAACGAGAAAGCCAACCAGCATCCAGGGCGATGTGCCCAGTATGTAGTCAGCGAAATACCCGATCACTCCTCCCACGATGATTGCGGAGACGAAATCCGCGACCATCCGAAATCCGTAACTCATCGCACGTCGATCAGCGCCGGCACGACCGCCGCGCTCTTCGACCGGTTCACCTCGCGCTTCGCCGATCCGCCGGTCCAGATCGGATGACCGCTTGCGGAATGCGTCGCGGTCAACCGGACTTATCTTCCCGACCGGTGCACCTTTTTCGTCAGCAGCGTCCGGCATGGCGTCACAGGTACTCGTGCGAACGTGGCGGACAGACGACGCCTGCCCGCAGCCACGCGTGTTCTAGGAGGGGGGCTCTCGGGTGTCAAGAATGCCTTCTCTGGTGTAACTCGTTGAAATCCAACGGTAAAAGTCGCGAAGCGCACAGTGCGGCAAATTTGGCGCAGCCCCACGCATCATTCCGCAGCGTCACGCGTGTAACCGAGCATGGCGTTGAGTTCGGCGATCAGGGCGCGGGCGGCGTCGGGGATGTTGGTGCCTGGGCCGAAGACTGCGGCAGCGCCCGCGTCCTTGAGCGCGGCATGATCAGCGGGCGGGATCACGCCGCCAACGACGATCATGATGTCGTCGCGGCCATGGCGAGCGAGTTCGGCCTTGAGTTCCGGCACCAGCGTGAGGTGACCGGCGGCGAGCGATGAAGCGCCAATGATGTGCACGTCGTTCTCGACCGCCTGAAGTGCGGCTTCTTCCGGGGTCTGGAAGAGCGGGCCGATGTCGACGTCGAAGCCGAGATCCGCGAAGGCTGACGCGATCACCTTTTGCCCGCGATCATGCCCGTCCTGACCCATCTTTGCGATGAGGATACGCGGGCGGCGGCCATCGTTGGCGGCGAACGCCTCGATGTCGGCCTGGGTGTCGGCAATTGCTGACGACATGGCGCCGGCCTCCGATTTGTAGACGCCGGAGATGGCGCGGGTTTCGGCGCGGTGGCGATCAAACACGTCCTCCATTGCGGAGGAGATCTCACCGACCGTTGCCTTGGTGCGCGCGGCGTCCACGGCGAGCGCGAGAAGATTTCCCTCCCCGGTGCGCGCGCATGCGGTGAGGGCTGCGAGTGCGGACTGGCATGCCGCTTCGTCGCGTTCGGCGCGCAGGCGTTCCAGTTTCTCCAACTGCTGGCGGCGGACGGACACGTTGTCGACCTTGAGAAACTCGATGTCGGCTTCTTCGCTCACTCGGAACTTGTTCACCCCGACAATGGTCTGAGTGCCGCTGTCGATGCGCGCCTGGGTGCGGGCAGCGGCTTCCTCGATCCGCAACTTTGGCACACCGGCCTCGATGGCTTTTGTCATTCCGCCGAGTTTCTCGACCTCGTCGATATGCTCCATCGCGCGCCGCGCGAGGTCATGCGTCAGCCGCTCGACGAAGTGACTGCCGCCCCACGGGTCGATCGTGCGGCAGGTGCCACTCTCCAACTGGAGGAAAAGCTGCGTGTTGCGGGCGATGCGGGCGGAAAAATCCGTCGGCAGAGCGATGGCTTCATCGAGCGCATTGGTGTGCAGCGACTGGGTGTGGCCCTGCGTTGCCGCCATCGCCTCAATGCAGGTCCGCGTGACATTGTTGAAGACATCCTGTGCAGTGAGCGACCACCCCGATGTCTGGCAGTGGGTGCGCAGGCTGAGTGAGCGCGCATTTTTTGGCTCGAACTGGCGCACGAGGTTGGCCCACAGCAGGCGCGCCGCCCGCATCTTCGCGATCTCCATGAAGAAGTTCATGCCGATCGCCCAGAAGAACGAGAGGCGGGGGGCAAAGGCGTCGATGTCGAGGCCCGCATCGAGCCCGGTGCGAATGTATTCGATGCCGTCGGCAAGCGTGTACGCCAGTTCGAGGTCCGCCGACGCACCAGCCTCCTGCATGTGATAGCCGGAGATCGAAATGGAGTTGAATTTCGGCATGTTCTGCGCAGTGTAGGCGAAGATGTCCGAGATGATGCGCAGCGAGGGTGTGGGAGGATAAATGAAGGTGTTGCGGACCATGAACTCCTTCAGGATGTCGTTCTGGATGGTCCCGGATAGGGCTTCCGGCGCGACGCCCTGTTCTTCTGCCGCCACGATATAGAGCGCGAGCACGGGAAGGACAGCGCCGTTCATCGTCATGGAGACGGAGATTTTATCGAGTGGGATCTGGTCGAACAGCGTGCGCATGTCGAAGATGCTGTCGATCGCAACGCCCGCCATCCCGACATCGCCTTTGACGCGCGGATGGTCGCTGTCGTAGCCGCGGTGGGTCGCGAGGTCGAAGGCGACAGACACGCCTTGCTGACCGGCGGCGAGGTTGCGGCGGTAGAACGCGTTTGACTGTTCTGCGGTTGAGAAGCCAGCGTACTGGCGCACGGTCCAAGGGCGCTGGGTGTACATCGTCGGGTAGGGGCCGCGGACGTATGGCTTCAGGCCCGGCCATGTGTCGGTGTGGTCGAGCGCAGCAGTGTCGGCGGATGTGTAGCGCGGTGCGAGCGTGAGCTTTTCCGGCGTCTCGAAGCCTGAAACATCTGCTGCGTACGGTGCGGAGGGCTGCGCGTCACTGTCGAATGGCAGGGAAGAAAAGTCGGGGATGCGGCTCATGAGTTTGCTCCCGTCTCGTGCGCGGTGCGGGCCGCTGTCTCGTAAGGCTCGGCGAGGCGCAGGCGTTCCAGAGCCGTGACTTTTTCTCCTGGTTCACTGTCCTGGTCCGCCGCGGCGTAGCGCTCAGCTTTTGGCGGAGATGCGTCGGCGGGCGGAAACTGTGAGACGCCAACCAGTGGTGCATCACAATCCGCAATCGCCTTGCGACGCCGGTCTGCGGTCGCCGCGATCTCGTCCTGCAGGCTGCCTGCGCGCAGGGCCTCTTCGATGCCATGCCCCGCTTCGAGTGCCTGGAATTTCTCCCAGGCCTTTCGTGCCAACGCGTCGGTAAGGTGTCCGACGTACCAGGCGCCCGCGGCCGGGTCGGCGACGCGACCGAAATGGCTTTCCTCTGCCAGCATGATCTGCGTGTTGCGCGCCATGCGTCGTGCCATGGGTTCGTTTGAACCTTCCGGCCAGTCGAACGGCAGAACGGTGATTGCATCCGCGCCTGCCATGACGGCGCTGGCTGCGGCCGACGTGGTCCGCAACATGTTGTTGTGGCGATCCATCGTGGACATCATGCGCTCTGACGTGGTGACCCAGATCGGTACCGTACTGGCGAACATCTCGGCGCCGCAGGCCTCTGCGACCCGCGCAATCAACAGGCGCGCCGCGCGGATTTTTGCGAGGTTGAGGAAGATGTCCGCGTCCGCGGCGAGCGCGACGGCGATCTTCGGCATGACCTTGTAGGGCGCAATGCCGTCCTCATCGCCGAGACGGAGATAGGAGACAAACGTTGCGAGCATCGCCGCCAGTTCCTGCACTTCGCTGGCACCGGCTTCGTGATAGGGCCGCGCATCGGCGAGCATCAGGGTCACATCCGGCCACTCCGCGTGGTTGGTCGCGATGAAGTGCGCCAGCGTGCGCAGCGTGTCGTAGAGTTTGTCCTCGAGTTGGCCGGTTCGCGCGAGGTGGCCGAGCGGATCTGCGTTGACGCCGCCGCGGCGTTGTCCGGCCTTCGCATCGCTCGCATCCCAGAGCGCCTGCAACGCGAGCGCGCCGCCGATGTACTGATCACCCGCCAGCAGACTGGTGTGGATCATGTCGATGTGGGCGCCCGCCAGTGCAGCGTCGATCGCCTCGAAGCGGGCGGGGAGACCGTGCTGGCCTGAGGCTGCCATTTTCAGGCAGACAGACGAGGCGCCGCCAACGAGATCGTCAAGCACGGCTGCATTTACCTCGGCGGGATCAGCCTCTGCGTGAAGCGTGCGGATGTCCCACGGGGTGGCAGTATCCCGCGCCACGTTGAGCGCGCGTGTTGCGCCGCTCCATGCGTCTACATCTGGCAGGTTGACCATGTCAGCGCCCGTGTAGAGCGGCGCAATCTCGATCCCGTCGAGCGTCGTCGTTGTCAGGCTCTCGAACGGCGCGTCCTTGAGCGCTTTATCGACCAGCGCGCGCCAGTCATCGATGCTGGCGTCAGGGAACGGATTGAGTGGCGCGTCCGGCGCGATGGTGGCGGCGTTGGTCATGGAGCGTGCGTGCTGCAGTGCGGAAGAAGCCCCCGCTCTCTAGCGCGGATGCCGCCCCGCTCCAAGGGCAGGAAGGCAATCGAGATTTGCGTGTTCCTACCGCATCCAGAAGGATAGCGTTTCAAGATAGGGTCGCGCGGACGGCAATCGACACCGCGCAAGTGCCTTGAAAGTGAGCCAACACCATGGGTGCAAAAGCCTGGTTTGTTGCTTTTCTCGATGCGGATCCGGCAGTTGCAATGCCTGACTTCAACGCGCTTGATCGGCATCGCACTCAGGAGTTTGCGCAGGAGCTTTTCCCGAACAGTGTCTTGACCGCGCTGCCTGACGGCGAGCTGGGTTTTCTGAACCCGCCGCAGGGTGAAGTGCGTGTCGGCGTTTATCGCGGGGCCCGCATCGTCGCACATAGTTCTCTGGGGGAAGACGTGCCGCCATCGCTTGGCAGCAGTTTTTTCGACCCCGGGGCGTCACCATTCGCGTTCTGGCACGCAACACACAGTGTGGTCGACTGGTGCGCCTATGCGCTCTGGCAGGACGGCAAAAAGGTTCGCGCTTTCGGCGTCGACGCGGACAATGGCGTCACGATCGATGAGGGCGCACCGCTTCCTTTCGAGCAGCCGTTTCTCAATGGCGAACGCCGGCAGCTCGATATGGATGGGAATCTGGTCGCAGACTATCCGCTCCCGTTCCATCCGCTGGATTTGTCGGAGGCGGCACTCGTATCGCAACTGGGCTTCGCGTTCGAAGGCAACAGCACTTGGACTTGCGACCCCTACGACCTGCCCATCATGCGTTACGCACTGCCTGCAGAACGCCCCTGGTGGAAATTCTGGTGATCCGCTGAAAACGCGCCGTCACCCAGACGGCCGCGGACGTTCGCGAGCGCCGACTGCGGACTGCCGCGATCCCTATAGCAGCTGATCAAGGCCCGGGATGGACGAGGTGATCTGCTTGAAGGTGTCTTCGCCGGCTTGCTCACGCGTGTAGCTGGCGACCTCCTGGCCGACCTGTTTGGCCTGATCCATCGAGAGGCCCTGGCCCTGCAGTTGTGCAAGGGCGCCCATGATCGGGTTGTCACCACCGCCGAGGGCGCCAGCGAGCATGCCACCGAGACCGCCCATCAGGCCGCCCCCTCCACCAGCAACTTCTGGCGCGGCCTCTGCTTCGGCCATGGCGCCGTCAATACCCGGCATCGCGCTTTTCAACGCCGACATGGCATCGCCGGACGCGTTCTTGGAGAACATGTTCATGATGATGCCGACAGCGGTGCGGGCCATGCTTTCATCAATGCCAACACGGGACACGATGTTTGCGATCAGCTGTTCCATTGCGCGTTTGTCCTCAAATCGATCTCAATCCGTATCGCCTCGACACGCGGCGGCGCCATTATCGACACCGGTTTCGCGTGTGGATGGCACCGTGCATGGATTTGCAGAATCCGCAGGCGCGTGTCATCGCAAAGACGCATAGCGCTTATGGCATTTCGAAGCGTCCTATGCAGCGGTTTTTATCGCAGGCGTTGACCGGGCTGCCACACCTTCGGCGCCTTGCTGCTAAGCGTGTCAGGCGTCGCAGCAAAACCGGGGTCTTCGCGGAACAAAAATTTCGGGGCAGGGCACATGACGGACACGACAGCTCAGGCGGAAGATGTGCCGGTGGACGTAGCCGAGGACGTTGCTGCCGAAACCCCCGTGGCCCCGCCAACGCCCGAGCCATTGCGGGATGACGCCGTCTATCTCGGCACGAGCAATACCGACACGCCATCCCCAACGAAGGAATACCTCGATCTGGAGCGCGCCAACCGCCATGGCCTCGTCGCCGGTGCAACAGGGACGGGGAAGACGGTCTCTCTGCAGATCATGGCGGAAGGGTTTGCGGACTTTGGCGTGCCGGTGTTCTGCGCCGATGTGAAAGGCGATCTGTCCGGGATCGCGATGGCCGGCACGGAGAAGGATTTCTTGTCCGCGCGGGCCGAAAAGATCGGCTTTGCCGACGACTACAAGTACGAGGCTTTCCCGACGATCTTCTGGGATCTGTTCGGTGAGAAGGGCCATCCGATCCGCACGACGGTCACCGAAATGGGGCCGCTCCTGCTGTCTCGTCTACTTGACCTCAATGAAACACAGGAAGGCGTTCTGAACATCGCGTTCCGTCTCGCCGATGATGAGAACCTGCCGATCCTCGACCTGCGCGATCTGCGTGCCTTGCTTGTGAATGTCGGCGAGCGCACCCGTGAGCTTGGCCTGCAGTACGGCAACATCTCGACGGCGTCAGTTGGCGCGATCCAGAGACGCCTGCTCGTGCTCGAAGAGCAGGGCGGTATGAACTTCTTCGGCGAGCCTGCGCTCGATATCCGCGATTTCATGCGGACGACGCGGACCGGGCGGGGCTACATCAACGTGTTGGCGGCCGACAAGCTGATGCATTCGCCGAGGCTCTATGCGACGTTCCTGCTATGGCTGCTGTCGGAACTTTTTGAAGAGCTGCCCGAGGTTGGCGATCCGCGCAAGCCGAAGCTCGTCTTCTTCTTCGATGAAGCACATCTGCTGTTCAACGAGGCGCCCAAGGCGCTGCTTGAAAAGGTCGAGCAGGTGGTCCGGCTGATCCGCTCGAAAGGCGTTGGCGTTTACTTCGTGACGCAGAACCCGCTCGACATCCCCGACACCGTCGGATCGCAGCTCGGTAGCCGCGTCCAGCATGCGCTGCGAGCGTTCACACCGCGGGAGCAGAAAGCCGTGCGCGCGGCGGCGCAAACCTTCCGGCCCAACCCTGATATCGACACGGAACGTGCGATCATGGAGCTGGGTGTTGGCGAGGCGCTCGTCTCGACGCTTGAGCGCAAAGGTGCGCCATCTATTGTCCAGCGCACGCTGATCCGGCCGCCATCGACGCGGCTTGGGCCGGTGACGCCAGATGAGCGCAAGGCGGTCATCGCCGAGAGCCCGATCGCGGGGCAGTACGAGAAGAAGGTCGATCGCGAGTCTGCGCACGAGTTGTTGCAGAAGCGAGCGCAGGAGATCGAGGAGCGGCGTCAGGCAGAAGCCAACGGCACCCTCGGTGGGCGTCGAGACATGGAGTACGAGACCCACGGTGAGTTCCGCGTGCCAAAAGGACGGCGGGGCACTGGCGCGTCGAAGGGCACAAAGCAGCGGTCACGACGTACGCAGACGGCCTCCCAAGCCTTTACCAAGTCTTTGCTGCGCTCGCTTGGCACTGCGATTGGCGGCGCACTCGGACGGATGCTGGGTGGCCGGAGCCGTCGACGGAGACGCTAGGCCTGCCTGTCGGGGCGCGTCGGCAACACCCGCGGCCTGTGCGACCGCGGCTTTCGCATTGCTGACACAAGCGCCGCGCACCATCGATCATGGAACGCCTTGACGTGCCTGCGGATGGTGCGGGTTGCGAGCTCGTCGATTGGCTGGCCAATTCGTGCGTTCAATGACCATTTGACGGCGGTACGAACGACAAGGCACCCTTTGCTCTCTTGAGCGGGAAGAGGAGAACCCCCCATGACGATGATCCGCGCGGCGGCGATTGCGAGTGCGTTCGCATTGTTCGCCACCGCAGCCCAGGCCCAGCAAGGTCCGAGCTTTTCATGTTCCTCGGCGTCGAATCCCGCCGAGCGGACCATCTGCCGATTCGACAATCTGTCACGGCTCGATCTGCGTATGGCGCGCCTCTATGACGACGCGAGAGACGCGGCAGGAAGCAACCGCGCGCGGCGCGATCTGCGCGATGCGCAACGCGACTGGGTGCGTGAGCGCAACGATTGTCGCAGCGATCGCGGCTGCCTGCGCGACAAGTATCGCGACCGGATCGCCGAACTTCGTGACGTCGGAGACAGCGAACAGACGCGTCGTGCTCCGGCCTACCAACAAACCCGTGTCTGGAAAGACCGGTGCGACGGCCGCCTGAGTGTGCACCTCGAGACGACGTGCAACTCACCGCGCCTCTGGCGGCTCTACCAGGATGTCGTAACCAGCTACCGTGACATTCGGCGTAACGCACCAGCTCAAGTGTCCCGACGCGCGCAAGACGATCAGCGCGCCTGGAACCGTGAGTGGGCCGCCTGCGAGCGGAACGAGCGGTGTCACGAACGCAAGATGGAAAACCGGCTCAACCGGCTGCGTCGTATGGCAAGCCGCGTAGAGGAGCGTCTAGAGAAACGGGCGGAGTACCAGCGTACGCGCGCCTGGAAGGCACGTTGCGAGGGCCGTTTGCGGGCGCATGTTGAGACGACCTGCAATTCAGAGCGTCTGTGGACGCTCTACACGGAAGTCGTCACCCAGTATCGCGAACTGCGTCGAAATTCACGACCGCGTCTGGCTGCGAGGGTGCAGGACGACCAGCAGGCCTGGAACCGCGAATGGGCGGCATGCGGTGACCGGCGTGGATGTCAGCGTCGCAAGATGGAGCAGCGTCTTGATGAGATGGCGAACCGCTACAACCGTCGCAGAGTTGCGCGCAAGAGCGGAAACCGTACCCGCGGCCGTGGAGAGATCTGGCAGTACATCTGCACGCGCTACCGCGACGAAGCGCATCAGACAGCCTGCAACGACCAGGCGTTGTGGAGGCTGCGCCGGGAAGTGTTTGCGGCCTATGTGGCTGCCTCCAAGCGGGCGCCACGTACTCGGGACCAGCGCTTCCTCACGGAGCAGGACTCAAAGTGGAAGCGGTCGTTCGCAGCTTGCAATCAGCGCAAACGATGCATGCGACAGTCCATGCAAGAGCGGATCACGTACCTCGATTCAATTTACGGTGGCGATCCTGGCCGCAGTGGTCGGGATATACGAGATATTGCCGATGCGTTGCGAACCTATCGCCGGTACAATCAGTAGCGGTGGATTGGAGCGCACGCCATGCGCCGCCAAACTGCGAAAAAGAACGCCCGGACCATCTAAGGTCCGGGCGTTTTGCATTTTAGAAATGTTGCCGGTCAGCTGGCCTTCTGGAACATTTCGTCGACGTAGTCCCAGTTCACGAGATTGTCGAACCAGCTCTCGAGGTATTTCGGCCGCGCGTTGCGGTAGTCGATGTAGTAGGAATGTTCCCAGACGTCGCAGCCGAGGATCGGGTGTGCGCCGTGTATAAGCGGGTTCTCGCCATTCGGCGTCTTCATGATTTCGAGCTTGCCGCCTTTCACGGCGACCCAGCACCAGCCTGAGCCGAACTGGCCCTTGCCGGCCTCGATGAAGTCTTCGCGCATCTTGGCAAAGCCGCCGAGGTCTTCATCAACCTTCGCTTGCAAAACGCCCGGCAGAGACGAGCCGCCACCATTCGGCTTCATCCAGCTCCAGAAATGGATGTGGTTGTAGTGCTGGGCCGCGTTGTTGAAGAGACCGGCGTTCGAGCCATGGGACTCGCGCACGATGTCTTCGAGGCTCTTGCTTTCGAGGCCCGAGCCTTCCAGCAGCTTGTTGCCGTTGTCGACGTAGGCCTGATGGTGCTTGTCGTGGTGATATTCGAGGGTTTCGGCCGACATGTGGTCGCCGAGGGCGTCTTTGGCGTAGGGCAGTTCCGGCAGTTCAAAAGCCACGGGGGGATCTCCGGTCTCATGGAAAGGATCAATGTGTGTCGCGCCACGCACGCGTCGCGGCATGCCGACATAACGGCGCGCGGAACGTAAGTGTTCCATTGCGTACTGACAACAGCATGCATGGGCGCGCCAGCAGAACTGCCAACTGCGACTTGCGCAGCAAAAT
>JBCAXC010000003.1:0-19817 GCA_038534255.1 Pseudomonadota bacterium | reverse complement strand
GTTATGGCTGGACTGCGCCCCGAGGTCGATCCTGATGGACTGCTCGAGTACTCGGTTGTGTTCACCGACCGCTCGCTCAACTCGATGTCGAAATCCTTCCAGCAGGTGATGAACGACATCTCGAGCACGCTTTGCGATGTCTACAAGGCGGATGCAGCGGTCGTTGTTCCGGGCGGCGGCACCTTCGGCATGGAAGCCGTGGCTCGGCAGTTTGCGACTGACCAGAAATGCCTCGTCGTCCGCAACGGCTGGTTCTCGTTTCGCTGGTCGCAGATCTGCGAAATGGGCAACCTGCCGAAAGCGATGACGATCATGCGCGCGCGCCAAGCGAAAGCTGGTGACCAGGAACCCTTCACGCCCGCACCGATCGAGGAGGTGACCGCGCGAATTGCCGAGGAAAAACCGGCTGTCGTTTTCGCCCCTCACGTCGAGACGTCGGCCGGCATGATGCTGCCGGACGACTACATGAAGGCTCTGGCCGATGCTGCACATGCCGTCGGGGCGCTCTTCGTGCTCGATTGCGTCGCGTCGGGCTGCATGTGGGTGGATATGAGAGAGATCGGCGTCGATGTGCTGATCACGGCCCCGCAGAAGGGCTGGAGCGCATCTCCGGCGGCCGGGCTTGTGATGCTCAGTCAGCGCGCGATCGCCCGCCTCGACGAGACGACGAGCAACAGCTTCGCCGTTGATCTCAAGAAGTGGCATCAGATCATGCAAGCGTACGTCAATGGCGGCCACGCCTACCACGCGACGATGCCGACCGATGCCCTGCGCACCTTCCGTGACACCATGATCGAGACCCGCGAGAAGGGCTTCGGAACGTATCGTGAGGCGCAGATCACGCTGGGTCGGCGCATCCGCGATGTTCTGGAAGCCCGCGGTTTCGTCAGCGTCGCCGGAGAGGGATTTCAGGCGCCGGGCGTCGTCGTCAGCTATACGGACGATCCAAACCTGCAGAACGGCTCACGCTTTGCGGCCGAAGGTGTTCAGATCGCTGCAGGCGTTCCACTCGAAGTCGGCGAGCCGGATGGCTTTCGCACTTTCCGCATCGGCCTCTTCGGCCACGACAAGCTGATGGACGTCGATGGCGCAGTCTCGCGTTTCGAGGCGGCACTGGATCGTGTGATCGCCCGCGACGAGCGCAAGGTCGCCTGAGTGTGAGCGCCAGCCTGCGCGCGATGTCCAATGCTTCCGCCTGACTTCACCGCAATGCACGGCGTCGCTGTGGTCGTGCTGCTCATCTGCTGGTTCAGCTACACTGTGACGCTCAAGACGCTCGCGCGCGGTTCGCTCAACGCGCAGCTGGCGACCGTGCGGCGGCGCTGGATCGAATGCCTGACACAACGGGCCACCAAACCGTTCGACGCGATCCTGCTTGGTCAGATCGTCAATTCCATCGCCTTCTTCGGCTCTGCAACGCTCCTCGTGCTCGCAGGCGTGATCACCGCGTTCGCCGCGCTCAAGGGCGTGCATGCCACGGTGCAGGACCTCGATTTCATCGTCCCCGTCTCGCTGGAGTTGTTTGCGCTGCAACTCGGCTTTCTCGGGTTCATCCTCGCGCTGTGTTTCTTCTCGTTCACCTATGCGCTGCGCAAACTCATCTACGTCCTGGCCCTCACCGGAGCCTTGCCGGACAAGCAGGAGAACACGCCCCATCACGATGCCATGCGGGAGGCGACCGCCGCCGTGCTTAGCGAAGCGGTGAAGACCTTCAACTTCGGAATTCGCGGCTACTACTATGCCGTTGCGGCCCTCGCGATGTTCATCTCGCCAGTGGGCTCCATCGTCGTCAGCCTCGTCGTGACCATCGCCCTGTTCTACCGCCAGCTTGCGACGCCAACCGCCCGCGCCATCCAGCGCTATGTCGAAGCGCAGCACGCCGACGAAAACCGCGGGCATGACGCCTGAGCAGAGTCTGCACGCTACTCTGTGCCAGTGTTCACGGCCGTCCTTTGCAAGCGCGAAGAACCGGCGCTACGCTGCAATCGCGTGCAAGCCAGCGAGGTGCCCATGGACCAGATAAGAAAACGCCCTGACGCCTCTCAGGACAACTTCACGACCGACGCCGCGCACGCCTGGACGTTGCCCGCCAACCGTTACACGGACCCGGATGTCCTGCGCGAAGAAACCCGGCGCATTTTCCACCGCTCATGGATTTACGTCGCTCCGCTCGCGGCCTTCGCGAACCCCGGAGACTACACGACGCAGGAGATCGTCGATCAGCGAATCTTTGTCATCCGGACGCGCGAAGGTGAGCTGAAAGCCTTTTTCAACGTCTGCCAGCATCGCGGCCATTCCCTGCTGCAGGGCAGTGGCACGGCGCACATGCCAATCGTGTGCCCCTATCATGCGTGGGCCTACGATGATGAGGGCGCGCTGCGCGCCGCCCCGAACTGTCATGCCGTCGCCGATTTCGATCGCGCTGATTTTTCTCTCCCCGAGGTCGCGGTCGATACGTTTGCCGGCTTTGTGTTCGTCAATCTCGATCCGCATGCCCGTCCGATGGCGGAGATTTATCCGGGCGCCGAGGAGCGCCTGCGGGAGTTCTGTCCGCAGGTCGATCAGCTCAAGCCCGGTCGTGAGATCCCGTTCGATATCGCGGGAAACTGGAAGAACGTCGGCGACAATCTGCTGGAGTGCTATCATTGCTCCGTCGCCCACAAGGCCTTCGTCGACCTTGTCGATATGAACACTTATCAGGTTGAGCTCCACGACAACTGGTCGCTGCAATGGGGGGAGTGCCGGGAGCAGAACATCGCCTACGATTTTGAGGGCGATGCACCCGGCATCACGCAGAACGTCACGCTCTATCTCTGGCCGATGGTCGCGTTCTCCCTGTTCCCGGGGATGCAGGGCATGGCGACCTTCGCGTTTCTGCCACTTGAAGCGGAGCGCACGCGCCAAGTTTATGGCTATCACACGGCCAACGACACTTTGACAGAAACGGAAGAAAAAGCGCTCGATTACTTCGGTGACGTCCTCGGGCCGGAAGACGTTTCGCTGGTCGAGGATGTCCAGCGCGGCCTCCACTCGCTCGGCTATCATCAGGGCCGCTTCATGATCGACGCCAAGCGAACCTCGATCAGCGAGCATGCCGCGCATCACTTCCAGTCACTCGTGGCCAAGGCGCTTGATCTCGGCTGACGGCGCCGGTCCCCGTGGAACCCGAAGCCGTCTTTTGCGTTTAGTGATCCGACGTGGGGACGTATGAGCTTGCGCGCAATTCCTTTTGCCCCCGCTGGAAACCCCGGAGCGCCCCGATGTCAGAGCATGCCCCGGCCACACACCACGCTGCCCTGTTCGAAGACGGCAACATCGGATCAATCGCCATCCCGAACCGGATCGTGATGGGACCATTGACGCGTTCGCGCGCATCCCAGCCGGGCGACGTGCCGAACCCTGACACATTCTATGGCGGTGGTGCCGAGGGCTACACCGACTACCCAACGCTCGAAGATCGCAAGGCAAAGTCCGAGGCTGCCTGAACGGCAGGGCATTAATGCCGGATCGTCGACATCAACTGGCGTTGGGGAACACGCGAGCGAAAATCGTATCGACGTGCTTGGTGTGATAGCCCATGTCGAACTTGTCGCGGATCGCGGCCTCGTCGAGCGCCGCGGTCACGTCCACATCGCCCAGAAGTTCGGTCAAAAAATCGGCGCCGTCTTCCCAGACCTTCATCGCGTTGCGCTGCACCAGTCGATACGCATCCTCGCGAGACACGCCCGCTTGCGTCAGCGCCAACAGCACGCGCTGCGAGTGCACAAGTCCACCAAGCCGGTCGAGATTGGCCTGCATGCGCTTGGGGTAGACCATGAGTTTGTCGACCACTCCGGTCAGCCGGTGCAGCGCAAAATCGAGCGTCACTGTCGCGTCCGGCCCGATCATCCGCTCGACGGAAGAGTGTGAGATGTCGCGCTCATGCCAGAGCGCCACGTTCTCCATCGCCGGCATCGCATAGGCTCGCACCATTCGCGCAAGCCCGGTGAGGTTTTCGGTCAGCACAGGATTGCGCTTGTGCGGCATCGCCGAAGAGCCCTTCTGGCCGGGTGAAAAATATTCCTCCACTTCGAGCACTTCGGTGCGCTGCAGATGTCTGATCTCGGTTGCCAGCCGCTCGACCGAGGAGGCCACGACGCCGAGAGTTGCAAAGAACATCGCATGCCTGTCCCGCGGGATGACCTGCGTCGAGACGGGTTCAACCGTCAGCCCCATCTGCTCGGCGACGTACGCCTCCACGTCAGGTTCGATGTTCGCAAATGTGCCGACCGCACCGGAAATCGCGCAGGTCGCGACATCGGCGCGCGCTGCGGCCAGTCGCGTCCGGCATCGATCAAACTCGGCATAAGCCTGCGCCATCTTCAGTCCGAACGTCACCGGCTCAGCATGAATACCGTGGCTGCGCCCGATGCAGATCGTGTCCTTGTGTTCGCGCGCCCGTTTCTCGAGCGCGACAAGCAGTGCATCCAGATCGGCGAGCAGCAGGTCGGCTGCGCGCGTCATCTGCACCGAGAGGCACGTGTCAAGTACGTCGGATGACGTCATACCCTGATGGACGAAGCGTGCTTCCGGACCAACGATTTCCGCGAGGTGCGTGAGAAACGCGATCACGTCATGTTTCGTCTCACGCTCGATCGCGTCGATCCGCTCAATATCGAACGTCGCCGCACCACCCTTTTCCCAGATCGTCTCCGCCGCAGCAGTCGGCACGACACCAAGCTCTGCAAGTTTGGTCGTCGCGTGCGCTTCGATCTCGAACCAGATCCGAAACTTCGTCTCAGGCGACCAGATCGAAACCATCTCGGGTCGGGAGTAGCGCGGGATCATCGGGTCCGTCCTTCGCGAAAACAGGAGAGGTCGTGGTCAAGTGCCGCGGCGGTATCAGACCGTTGCAGCCGCGGCAATGGAGCGGGCACGCTCAGCCCACAGGTGGACACCACGTTTGCCGCCATGATCGCGCGTCCGGCCGGAGTGTGCCGTCCGGGTCGCCATGGCAGACGCCGCGCGTGATCGCGCGCGCCAGAACGTTGGCTGCCTGCGCGCCAAGAAGCGCGAGCTCGGCGGGTGAACGCGGTGCAGGCGTTTGCCCGGTCGAGAGCGCAAACACCACATCGCCGTCCAGTGGCGTGTGCACGGGCGCAATGGCACGCGCGAGACCAGCCTGCGCCATGATTGCGAGGCGACGGCATTGACGCGTGTCGAGCATCGCATCGGTCGCAACGACGGCGAGCGTGGTATTGGCGCCCGGTTTCGGTCCGTCGCCGAAGCGCGAGGCAATGCCCTTGAGCGCAGGTGGCGATGCCGGGGCAGGGCGTGTCAGCGTCACATCGCAGCTCAGAAACTCGCCGTCCTGCTCGAGCGCCTGCGCCCATAAATCCGGCGCATCGTCGGCCAGTGTAACGCACCCGACCGGGTTCACCGCAGCGATGGCACCAACGGTGGCGCCGGTCTCGACTTGCGCCGAGGCACTGCCAAGGCCACCGGCAAAGCGTGCGGTCGTGGCGCCATAACCGGCTCCGACCGTCCCGAGCGTGACATCGCGGCTCGCCGCCTCACATGCCGCCACGCCAAGCGCGCCATAAACATCGCCGTCAGTCACCGCACTTTTCTCTCCCCCGTTCAAAAGGTCGAACAGCACAGCTGCTGGGACAATCGGCACACGCGCATCGCCAACCGCGAAACCGTCCCCGCGCGCGGCCAGCCAGCGTTGCACCGCGCTCGCGGCCGCAAGCCCGAATGCAGACCCGCCGCTCAGGACAACGCCATGGATCGCGTCGACTGTGCCATCGAGCCCGAGCGCATCGGTCTCGCGCGTGCCGGGTCCGCCGCCCCGCACATCAACCGCCCCGACGCTCCCGCCTTCAGGCAGCACGACGGTGACCCCGCTCCTCAACTGCGGATTATCAGCCTGGCCGACCAGAATGCCGGGCACGTCGGTGATGAGATTGCGCGCGCCCGTCACGGCATGACCGCAACAAAGTGTGCACTACAGCACTGGCGCGAGGTCGGCGCGCCAAACATCAGCGCTTGCAAACACTTGCGCCCCGTGCGCGAAAATTCCCGCATGGCATCCATGTCGCTCACCCACCTTTTTTTTACGAAGAGCGTTGAATTCGTCTTGTCATGCTCAAATTTAGCAGGGACGGTATTGAGCACGCCACGCGAAGGCGTGCCGCTCTTTGGGAGGTTAAAGTGGACGCGACAGCCCTTCGACTCGAAGTCGCCGGTCTGATGAACGACTTGGAAGACGATCGCCTTGATGTGCGCGATGCGTATGCCCGTCTCAAGCGAGGGCTCGCCGATATGCGCGCCACGCACCAGGCGGTCCCCGATGAATTGCGCAAGCTTGAAAAGCAGCTCGAAGTCGAGTGCTGCGCGCAATCGCAGGGACGCTGAGACCGTCGCGTAGTGCCGGTTCGGAGCGCGGCGGCGCTCACACCAGATTGTGTGAGCCGTCGCAGAACGGCGCATCGTCAGTCTGTTTGCACCCGCAAAGATTGACGGTTTCCGTCGCCGTGGCAACGAATGGCTCCGGCTGGAAACTCGTGCCCTTGTGCGAGCCGTCACAATACGGCTGGGTATCCGAGCGTCCGCACGTGCACCAGAAGTAGCGTTTCCCTTCCTCGACCTCGACCTGATAGGGCCCGGCTTGGGCAACCTCGGCTTCATCGCTCATCATTTATGTCTCCGTCGTGCGTCCGCGCGCTGTGGTCTCCAACGGCTCGGCACCAATTACGACCACTCCTCCCAGATACGCCAAGCTGTTGTCAGTTGAAAGCCGAGCGACTCGACAGGGGTAAATTCTGCTGCGTATGCTGCCGTCAGGCGTCCGGAGATCGCGATCCCGGTCGTCGGACAAGCGGCGCGTTTGAGTGCATTGGTGCGTGAAAGGTGACTAAACTTACCCGCAGGGATTTTTCAGGGCTGGTCGGCGCAGCCGGTCTCGTTGCCGGAGCTTCCGGCGTCGCCCTGTCGCCAAGCAATGCTGCGCCTCTGAGCGCCACGGCGGAGGTCGTCATCGTCGGCGGTGGCGCAGGTGGCGCAACGCTCGCCCGCCAACTTCGCCAACGGGCGCCAAAACTCTCCGTCACGCTTATCGAAGCCCGCGAGACTTACACCAGTCCCTTCTTTGTCGAGCACGCGCTTGGTGGCTTTCGATCGTTCGGATCAATCACGCATCGCTATGACGGATTGGCGGCATCCGGCGTCACCGTTATTCATGACCGCGCCACGGACGTCGATCCCGCAAAGAAGCAGGTGATGCTCTCCGGCGGAACACGGCTCGGTTACGAGCGTCTGGTGCTGGCACCGGGCGTTGCCGTGCAGGAGAACGCGATCACAGGTTACGGCCCGCGGGCGAAGGCGGCGCTGCCACATGGCTGGACGAACGACCAGCAAGGCCAGTCTCTGCGCATTCAACTTCTCGACATGCCCGATGGCGGCAACGTCGTCCTGTCGGTGCCGAATGCGGAGACAAGCGCCGGTCACGCACACTACACGCGCGCCTCCGTGATCGCGCACCATCTCAAATATCATAAGCCGCGCGCCCGCCTCGTCCTGCTGGACGCCAATCGCGAGTTCGCGTTTCGCGATATCTTTGAAGACGTCTGGTCGACCACCTATGCCGGGTTGATCGATCACCGCCTGTCGAAGAAACCGGGCGGATATGCCGTCACGCGGGTGGATCCGAACACACGCGAGGTCGAGACCGCGAACGGAACGCGACTGCGGGGTGACGTCGTCAGCATCGTCCCACCGCAACGCGCCGGCGATATCGCCGTAAAAGCCGGATGCGTCGCTGGCGCTTGGTGCCCCATCGATCTGGCGACCTTCCGCTCCACGTTGCAGCCGGACATCCACATCATTGGAGATGCGGCCGATGCCACCGGCCTGCCGCGCACCGCCACGATCGCGCGCGGCGCAGCGGAAACCGTCGCCGCCGCGATCGCCGAGGAGCTGACAGGGCGCAAGCGGTTTCCGGTCCGTCTGCGCGATACCCAGTGGTTGTTGCTGGCCACGAACAATGCGGCCAAGCTCGGTGCGAACTATCGCCTCGACAAGGGAACCTATGTCGCCAGCGCCGCATTCCGCTCCACAAACGAGGAGACTGCAAAGACTCGCGCCTCCAACTTCGAAGAGAGCCTGACGTGGTATCGCAAGACAACGGAACAGATGTTTGCGCCTGTTTGATATCCCCAGAGTAAGCAGGTGCAATGAGGGAGGTTTGGCGCAGATATGCTTTGCGCACGTCGGAATCGCCCCGTTGCCGCGCAGGTACGTATTGCTCCCATCGGATAAGTCGCGTTTGCGTAGGTTGACGTTAACGTCAACTTAGTTGAGAAAAGGGCAGAAGAGGCCGGTGTGCTGCTAGGCATGGCGTATACGCCATGCCTGTGGTGAATTGCCCGAAACCGCGCCCAGCATCGGCGACCAGCCCCCGCGTTGTGTCGCTTCGCGTCGTATCAGCTGAAGGAGCCCCCGCCATGTCTGCTGTTGTCTTCATTCTTGTTGCACTCGTCGTCGCCGGCGCACTGGCGATGAACAAAGCGCCGCTTTGGTCATGGGGCGCGTGGTTGTTGGCCGTGAGCCTCGGCATTCTGTCAGGTGGCCTGACGGGGAACATCGGCGCGCCCGGCTTCGGGATTGGCACCATTGTCGCGCTCCTTCCGGCATTGGCGCTTCTCGCGGTGTCCTACCCGCCAATCCGCCGCAAGGTGATCATCGAGCCGGCGTTCGCGATTGTCAGAAAAATCCTCCCCCCGGTGTCTGAGACGGAACAAGCTGCGCTCGACGCCGGTACCGTGGGCTGGGACGCGGAATTGTTCTCCGGCACCCCGCAGTGGGACAAACTCGCCGACATCCCGCCGATCGAAATGACGGAAGAAGAGCGCGCCTTCCTTGAAGGCCCGACCGTCGAGCTGTGCGACATGATCGACGACTGGCAGGTGCGCCACGAGGAAAAGGAAATCCCGAAGGAGATCTGGGACTTTGTCCGCGGCAACGGTTTCCTCGGCATGCTGATCTCGAAGGAGCATGGCGGCCTCGGCTTCTCCGCGCAGGCTCAGTCAATCATCCTCGGGCGCATCGCCTCGCGCTCGCCGGACGTCTCGACCATCGTCATGGTACCCAACTCGCTTGGCCCAGGTGAGTTGATCGAGAAATACGGCACCGACGAGCAGAAAAACCATTATCTTCCCCGCCTTGCCGACGGCACGGAAATCCCCGCCTTTGGCTTGACCGGAACGCACTCAGGCTCGGACGCGGCAACGATGCGCGACGTCGGCGTGATCTGCAAATACAACAGTGACGAGGCGCTCGGCATTCGTCTCAACTGGTCGAAGCGTTACATCTCGCTCGGCCCGAAGGCGACGATCCTCGGCCTCGCGTTCGAAGCCCAGGATCCCGATGGTTTGCTCGGCGACGACAAGACCCCGGGCATCACACTCGCGCTCATCCCGACAGATCATGAAGGCGTGAAGATCGGCGACCGGCATCTGCCAAGCGGGTCGTCGTTCCCCAACGGTCCGAACTGGGGCGAAGACGTGATGATCCCGATCGAGTGGGTCATCGGCGGAGAAAAAAACGTGGGCAACGGCTGGCGCATGCTGATGGAGTGTCTCTCCGCAGGTCGCGCCATCTCCCTTCCGGCGTCCAGCACGGCGGCCGCGAAGATGATGTTGCGCATGACGACTGCCTACACGCAGATCCGCAAACAGTTCGGCATCGCGATCGCCAAGATGGAAGGCGTCGAGGAGCGGATCACCCGCCTCGCCGAAGCCGCATACCTGCTGGAGAGCGCTCGTTCCGTCACGGCGTCACTCGTCTCACGCGGAGAAAAACCTGCGGTCATTTCGGCGCTGCTGAAGTACCAGTCAACGGAGTGGATGCGTCTCGCGGTGAACGACGCCATGGATGTACACGGCGGTCGCGCGGTCATCGATGGCCCATCCAACTATCTCCAGTCGGCCTACCAAATGGTGCCGGTCGGTATCACGGTTGAAGGCGCCAACATCCTGACGCGCTCTCTCATCACCTTCTCGCAAGGCGCGTTGCGCGCGCATCCATATCTCTACAAAGAGGTCACGGCCGCGCAAAACCCGGACCGCGCGCAAGGTCTGCGTCAGTTCGAGGATGCGTTCTGCGGGCACGTGTCATTTGCCGTGTCGAACATCTTCGGCGCGCCGTTCCATAATCTGACTCTGGCACAATTTGCCTCCGCACCGGATGACGCGAAGACGACGGCGACCTGGTATCGCAAACTTTCCCGCGCCTCCCGCAACTTTGCGCTTGTCGCCGATCTCACAGTCGCGCTGCTCGGTGGGGATTTGAAGCGCAAGCAGAAGGTCACCGGCCGCCTCGCGGATGCATTGAGCGAGCTTTACATGCTCTCCTGCCTGCTGAAGCGGTATGCCGATGACGGTCGCCTTGCCGAAGATCGCCCGCTCCTCGACTACTGCGCACAGAACGCGTTGTACCGGTTCGAGCGCGCTATGGCCGGCACGGTCGACAACTTCCCGATCGCGTGGGCACGTGTCCTCATGCGGGCGCTCGTCTTCCCGCTTGGTGCCCGCTATACCCCGGCGTCGGATCGGCTCGGGCGCAAGGTGGCGAAAATCGCGCTGGCGCCCGGTGAGGCACGCGATCGTCTGACACGCTTCGTGCACATCTCCGCAGATCGCAATGATCCGGTCGGCGTGATGGAGTACGCATTGCCGAAAGTGCTGGCTGCCGACGAGATCGCAAAGAAGATCGACAAGGCGGTGCGTGCTGGCAAGGTCGAACGCTTCCATGGTGAGGACTGGATCGGCGATGCCGTCACAGCAGGTGCGATCACGACGGACGAAGCCGCGATCTATCGCGAGGCGGACGCGCTCATTGAGCGTGCGGTTCGAGTCGATCACTTCGCACCGGAAGACGTGAAGCCGAACTTCCGGAATGTGCGTGGTTCGAACGACGACACCCCGACCGTCGAAGCCGCAGAGTAACGAAAAGAAGGCATGCCCCCCATGACCACCACGAACACTGCAGACGCCGCCGACGCACCGGAAGCCCCACCTCTGACGGGTGCGCGCAGTGTGCTCGATCTGAAGGACTGGACGCTCGAGCTCGACTTCGAGGATCTCGCATGGGCGACCTTTAACCGTGAGGGCGAAAGCGCAAACACGCTTGGCCGTCGCGCCCTTGAAGAGTTCGAGCAGATCGTCACGTGGGCGGAAAAGGCCGCCGCGGACAAGTCGGCCCGCGGTCTCATCATCATGTCGTCGAAGCCGAAGAGTTTTATCTCCGGCGCCGACATCCGCGAGTTCGACGAACTGAAGACCGAGAAGGCGGTCATCGAGGGGATCAAAAAAGCGACGGATATCCTCGATCGACTGGAAGCGCTGAAACTGCCGACAGTCGCCGCCATTCACGGCTACTGCCTTGGCGGCGGGATGGAGCTCGCGATGGCGTGTGACTATCGCATCGCCGACAAGGATGACGCGACCCGCCTCGGCCTGCCGGAAGTCAAGCTGGGCATTTTTCCGGGCTTTCACGGCACCGTGCGTTCCATCCGCCTCGCCGGCCCGGTGAACGCCATGCAGGCGATGCTGACCGGGCGCATGTACCGCTCGGGCGCCGCCCGCGGGATCGGTCTCGTCGACAAACTTGTCGACAGCAAGCACAGCCTGCGCTGGGCCGCCCGAAAAGCTGTGCTGAAGAAGCAGAAGTCATCTGGCGCATCGACGGCACAGAACCTCATGACCAAGTGGCCGGCCCGCGGCTACCTCGCCGGTCAGATGCGCGCAAAGACGGCGGAGAAAGTCCGCGAGGATCATTATCCCGCACCTTTCGCCCTCATCGATCTCTTCGAGAATTTTGGCGATGACGAGCGGCGCATGAAGGCCGCGGAGACGCGCGCCTTCGCCCCGCTCATGATCAGCGATACGGCCGCCAACCTGCGCCGCGTGTTCGCGCTTTCGGAGCGCCTGAAATCGCAGGCGCCCAAAGGTCTCGCCAAGCCCCAGCGCATCCACGTAATCGGTGCGGGCACGATGGGCGCGGATATCGCGGCGCATTGCGTCGCGAGCGGCATGCTGGTCAGCTTGCAGGACCTCTCGGAAGATGCGCTTAAAGCGGCTCAGAAACGGGCGAAAAAGCACTTCAAGAAGCGTCTGAAAAAGAAGACCGCCGTTGATGCTGCGCTCGCGCGTTTCGTGCTCGATCCGAAGGGCGACCACGTCCCGCGCGCCGACGTGATCATCGAGGCCATCGTCGAGAAGCTCGACATCAAGCAGAAGGTCTTCGCCGAGATCGAGCCGCGCATGAAAGACGGTGCGGTCCTGGCGAGCAACACATCGTCGCTGCCGATCGAGGATATCGCAGAGGGTCTGAAAGATCCGGGCCGCCTCATCGGTCTCCACTTCTTCAACCCCGTCCCGCAACTTCCCCTCGTCGAGGTCGTGAAGAGCCCCGTCAGCCGCGATGCTGACATCGAAAAAGGCTGCGCGTTCGTCACGGCAATCTCGAAGTTTCCGCTGATCACCAAGAGCACGCCGGGCTTCCTCGTGAACCGCGTTCTCGCGCCCTACATGATGAGCGCGATGGAGAAATATGAGGCAGGCACCGAGCGCGAGAAAATCGACCAGGCCGCCAAAGAATTCGGCATGCCCGTCGGACCGCTGGAACTCGCCGATCAGGTCGGCCTCGACATCTGCATGCACGTCGCCGAGATCCTTGGCATCGAGGGCGGCGCGTCCGAGGGATCACGGACGGCCAAGCTCGTGTCCGCTGGCAAACTCGGAAAAAAATCCGGCGAAGGGTTTTACGTCTGGGAGAGTGGCAAGCCGAAGGCCGAAGAGAAGACCTACAAAAAATCCGAACTCGCCACGCTCGGCAAAGAGCTTGTCCAGCCGCTTCTCTCGGAATGCGAGGCATGCCTTGCTGATGACGTCGTCGCTGACGCGGATCTGATCGATGCCGGCGTAATTTTCGGTACCGGCTTTGCACCATTCCGCGGAGGCCCGATGCACTACCTCGCCTCCACGAACGGTGTGAAAGGTACGTCGGCCACGGCTTCGACGAACACCAACGATGGCGATACGACCAACGACGGTGACGACGACAAGAGCGATCGCGCCGCCGCGTAGGACGAAGCGTCAGCCATCGACGTTGCCAACACTTTTTTCTCTCCTCTGACCGGAGCCCCCCATGTCCGAGCAAACCCTTCGTCGCATCGCAATTGTCGGCGGTGCGCGCATTCCGTTCTGCCGCTCCAACACGCTCTACGCAGATATGACCAACCTGCAGATGCTCACCACGGCGCTGCAGGGCGTTGTCGACAAATACAACCTTGGCGGCGCGCTCATCGACGAAGTCACCGGCGGCGCCGTTGTGACGCACTCGCGTGACTGGAACATCGCGCGCGAAGCCGTGAACGGCACAACGCTCAACCCGAACACGCCCGGCGTCACGATGATGCAGGCGTGCGGAACCTCGCTCCAGGCGGCGATGGGTATCGGCGCAAAGATCGCCACCGGCGCAATAGAGTGCGGGATCGCCTGCGGTACGGATACGACGAGTGACGCCCCGATCGTGTTCTCTAAAAAATTCTCGAAGCGCCTCATCGAGATCGGTAAGGCCAAAGGCACCGGCGCCAAGATCGGCCAGCTCAAGGGATTTTCTCCGGCCGAGTTGGCACCTCAGCCACCCAGCACGAACGAGCCGCGGACCGGCATGTCGATGGGTCAGCACTGCGAGCTGATGGCGCAGCAGTGGGACATTCCGCGCGACGAGCAGGATGCGCTGGCCTACGAAAGCCACGTGAAAGCGGAAGAGGCTTACGCCAGTGGCTTCATGGATGACCTGCTGGTGCCCTGCAACGGCGTCTACAAGGACAACAACATCCGCGCCGACATCTCGAAAGAAAAGCTCGCTGAGCTTCGCAACGCATTCGAGCGCTCCGACCGTGGCACCCTGACAGCAGCCAACTCGACCCCGCTGACCGATGGCGCCTCCGCAGTTCTGCTCTGCTCGGAAGAATGGGCCGCAGCGCGCGGTCTCCCCGTCCTTGCCTACATGACCTATTCACAGCACGCGGCGATCGACTATCTCGCCGGTCGCGGATTGCTGATGGCACCGACGATCGCGGTTGCAAAAATGCTAGATCGCGCAGGGATCACGCTGCAGGATTTTGACTTCTACGAGATCCACGAGGCGTTCGCAGCACAAGTCTTGTGCACGCTCAGGGCGTGGGAAGATGCAGACTTCTGCAAGGAAGTGCTCGACCGCGACGCACCGCTCGGCTCCATCGATCGCTCAAAACTCAATGTGCGCGGATCAAGCCTCGCGTTCGGCCATCCGTTCGCCGCAACTGGAGGGCGCATCCTGGCGACGCTCGCCAAGACACTTGCGGACAAAGGTGGACGCGGCCTGATCTCCGTTTGCACGGCAGGCGGAATGGGCGTCACTGCAATCCTCGAAAGCGCGAATGCAGCCGAGAAACAGATCGACATCCCGAAAGCAGCCTGAGGCACGGCTGACCGCAACGCAATGCCGGACGCACAAAGCGGCGCGGAGTTTTCCTCCGCGCCGCTCTTGTTGTTTCGTGTAACTCAGACCGGCGCTAACGCCGTCACTCCGCAGTGTCGCTCGGCCGCTCACCGCCGAGGCGCATCACACGAAAGCCAATACGCCAATCGCGTGTCTCGGCGACAACGCCGCGTCGGGCTGTTGGGGTGGATCGTTTCGCTGTCGAGTCCCATGAGCCTCCACGTACCGCGAACCGTTCGCAACGCTCGGTGACCGGGCGCATGCTCCCGTCAGCTGGCACGTCAATATTGCGAGGGCGCCAGCAATCAGCTGTCCACTCGGCGGCGTTGCCCATCATGTCGTGCAGACGGAACGTATTGGCGTTGAATTCACCGCCCCCGCTCGTGCTGGCCAGCCAATCGTCTCCCTTGATGTTTCCGCTCTCAGGCTCGATGTCGAGTTCAGCCTGCGCGTCGGCTAGGCTCGCCGCGCCACGTCGGGCATATTCCCATTCGGATTCATACAGCAAGCGATAGGAGACACCGGCCTTCTCGGTCAGCCACTCCGTGTAGCGCTCGGCATCCGCATGACTGACGCACACGACCGGATGATTATCTTCCTGATCAAATCCGGGACTGCGGAAGTCAGCGTTCTTGCCTCCGATGCCGTCGGTCTCACAGGGCCCCGAGCCGGAAAACCCGGTATCTTTCGCATAAATCTCGAACTGCTTGCGCGAGATCTCGTGCATGGAGACGGAAAACGCTTTCTCAAACGCAACGCCGGCCTCAGGTTTTTCTTCCTTTGGTGCGTCCGAACGTGACGGGCGACCGAGAATCGCTTCACCCGGAGGAATTCGAACCATGCGCGGACAGACGTCGCAGTCCTGATAGATGTCGGCTTCGGCGCGGCTTTCTTCCTTGTCGTCTCCCTCGCCGGTTTCGCCTTCGGCCGCGTCTTCCGCGCCCTCTTCGCCATCCGCACCGCCCGAACCGCCACCGCCACCGCCGCCAGCACCTCCGCCGCCCCCGCTTCCGCCGCCACCGCCGCCTCCACCACCGCCGCTGCCCGAGCCGCCTTTCTTGCCACCGCCGCCTTCTTTCTTGTCGTCGAGCAACTCGTACTCATGGATCTCGCTGGCAACATAAGTGATGTAGCCGATGACGCCGGTGCCGATGAACGACA
This sequence comes from Pseudomonadota bacterium, assembly GCA_038534255.1. Taxonomy (GTDB): domain Bacteria; phylum Pseudomonadota; class Alphaproteobacteria; order Rhizobiales; family CALHAX01; genus CALHAX01. The sequence goes on along the minus strand of JBCAXC010000003.1, from coordinate 4,127 downwards.
GCACGCATGCACCAAAGATGACATGGCGATACTTGTCGAAGCGCTCAAGCTGCAAGGCGATGAGCGATCCGCCAATCACCAAGAACAGGATGAGACCAAGGATCTGAAGTGCGGATACCTGTACCATTTTTATCCCCGTTACTGTTTTCAACTCGTCTCGAAGCCGGCCTGCCAACCGGCTGAACATCATTTTTTCTTCTGCGAGGTGACCTCGAAGTCGTCGATCTCGCGCATGACCCGAAAGCCGATGCGCCAATCGCGCAACGTGGACGGAACTCGCCGCCGCACCGTTGGCCCGCCCGCCCGCGGGTTTTCATCCCACGATCCACCGCGGACGCTGCGGGCCGCGCAATCACCAGTTCCCGTGATCGCCGAGCCGTCTTTCGGCTGATGCATGTGGTTGTCCTGCCAGCAGTCTCGGGTCCACTCGCCGGCATTGCCCATCATGTCGAACACAAGAAACGGGTTGGCATGATACGTTCCGATCGAAACCGTCGAGGCCCACCAGTTCTCGCCACGCATGTTCCCATCCTCGGGCAACACGTCCGGATCGAGCCATGGCGACTGTTGCGCGACGCTCGTCTCGGCAAGGCGCGCATACTCCCACACAGTCTCAGACGGGAGAAAATAAGTGTGGCCGGTCTTCGCGCTGAGCCAAGCGGTGTAGGCCTGAGCGTCGTCAAAGTTCACGCAGACGACGGGATGATCGCTCTCCTGATCAAATGCGGGATTGTCGAATGCCGCACCTGACCCGCCGACACCGTCGGTGTTGCAGGTTGTATCAGGCGTATGATCCGTCGCCTTCGCAAACGCTTCGAACTGCGCACGCGTCACCTCGAACTGCCCAAACGCGAAGGCCTTCTCGAACTTGATCCAGGCAAGCGGCGTCTCGTTCGCGCGCGCACCTGCCGTCTTGGCATCGACACCGATGTCGTTGTCGCCTGCTGGAAGGATGACGAGCTTTGGGCAGGCATCGCAATCCTGAAATGTGTCGCCGACCGAGCGCGCAACGAGCGCAGTTGGCTCGACGGCCCCTTGCACTTTAACTGAAGTCGTTTCCGTCGGCAGCGTCGCGGGCTGAGCAACGGATTTTTCTCTCTTGCTCACAACCGGTCCAGGCGCCGTAGCTGCCGGCGTCCTTGTTTTCGTGTCAGCAGCGGGAGCCACCTTCTGCGTCACGTCACGCTCTGCGATAACCGTGTTGCTTTCGGGCGGCGCTTCGTACGCAAAGATGCCCAGCACAACGAGCAGGCAGATCAGCACCGAGCACCCGACGATCACGAGTTCCTTGTGTGGCTTGATCTCCTTGACGTTCAAAGCCATCGCGCCGCCGACCGCGATAAACAGGCATATGAAGCCCAGGCTGAAGATCAGGACCATAACGGCCTCACGCCACACATCGCTTGCGCTTGCGCCAGCCATTGGCCGACAGCACGCGCATTGCTCAAGTCGCGATCACGCTAGCGAAAATTTATCAACAAACTGAAAGGGGAATGTTAATCCCGTGCAAAGCGGTGTTGCGTTGTGATCCAGGCGCGGAGAAAAAAAGCGACTATTCGCGGAGGCGGAAGGCGTGATGACCGACAGAAATCCCCAAGAGTCGGCGAGACCGCCATGCCGGATGTGCACAGTCCTTCGTGCGCTCGCCGTCGTCCTGATCGTGACAGGTCTGTTGCTGGCGTGGTTCGACGTCTGACGCGACGTCAAACCTTTCAGCTGTTAGCAGCAGGTGTGTGCGTCGCGAGAAATGTCACCGCCGCATCCTTGAAGGCGCGCGCGCCGACAGCCTTCATGTGATCGAGACCTTCAAGTGGCGCCGCGACTGCGCCGGGGATCATGAGCGCCAGATCTTCGGCCGGCCCACCGATCGGATCGTTCGTCCCAACTGCAACGAGCACCGGCACCTCGATGCCAGCGACCATCTCACGGGAGATTTTCGCGCGCGCTGAGAGGATGCAATGTGCCAGCGCCTTGAGGTCGCTCCCCGTCGCCTCAGCAAACTCACGGAAACTGCGCGCCGTCGGATGCGTGACCTCGTCGAGGCTGTCCGCGAGAAATGCATGCGCGATGGCGCGGGCACCGGGCAGCCCGATCACCATGTTCGCACCGAGTCCGCCAAACGTGGCGCTGGCCACGCGTGCGGCATGGGTCATCGCAAGGAATGCCGTGATCCGCGCACCCATGGAGTATCCGATCACATGAGCCGTCGGGATCTCAAGATGGTCCAACAGACGCCGTGCGTCCTCCGCAAAAATCCGGGCGCCATAGAGCGTTTCATCGTAGAGTTTCGCCGAGCGACCATGGCCACGCACATCGCACGCAACCACGCGGTAACCCTCCCGCCCAAGCGTGCGAAACCACGACGTGTCGACCCAATTGGCCTGAATGTTCGACGCAAATCCGTGGATCAGCAACACGGTACCGCGGGGCTGTGTGTCCTCCGGCGGGACATCAACGAACGCGATTTCCACGCCGTCAGACCGAAAACTCTGATACTCGATGCTGGTGTCCATCGGCCTCGGCCTCGCGATTGTGCGACCGAACAGCTCGCGCCGCGCCGCTTTCCTGTTGCTGGATGTAGCGCTAGAGTGCGCAACGCACCAAGACGGCAACGCACTCCAGCCAACCGGGAGCCCGCACAATGGCGATCACGACCATCCCGCACTTCTGCAACGATATCGGCGTGGAGAAAATCCTGATCGGCGTCAAGGAGTTCAAGTGCATGGGAGCAAAGGCTCCCTTCGACCACCCGCATGTGTTCCTCGACATGGGCAGCGACCACGAGATCATTTGTCCGTACTGCTCGACGCTGTACGTCTACGACAAGGCGCTCGGCCCCCTCGACACCGATCCGCCGACATGCCTCGTCACGGCTGACGAAGCCGCCTGACAACCGTCTCCGCAAGCCCACTCAGTTCTGACCGGCAATGAGATTGCTGTTGGCGGGCGTTGCAACACGGTCGGCGTCGTCCTGAGCGATTGCGAGTTCCGGCAACGCTGCAAGGGATGCCCGCGCCCGCGGCAGCACGCTGGCATTTGCGGCATAGCGCGTGCCGTTGAACGGCAGGATCACCGGCTTGACTGCACCCGGTAGACCTGTGCGGACCAGCACATCCCGCCAGCCGACCCGCGACGTCCGCGCAATCGCGATCGGCGTGCGCACGCGCAACGCCTTCGAGATGACGCGATACCCGGTCGTCCCTCGCCGCAGAACGAGCAAAGCGCAACCTGTGGGCGCGCAGTATGTGTCACCCCTGACATGCGCCAAAATCTCAGGCGTGCCATCGCCATCGAGATCAGCGCCTGCGATCCGGTGAGTCCCGTCTGCGCCTGCGTTCAGGTAGTACCGCGCAAGCGCGCGCTCGGCGGCGGCCGCATCGATCGTCATGAGCGCTGATGGAGGCGCGTTCGAGGGAACCAGCGTGGCGTCGTCGCCAGGCTGGTTGAGTGCTGACGGTGGTGCGAGGGTCTGTGGCGAAGCGACCGTAACTCCCGTTGGCCCGGCCTGGTTCGGGTCAAGTCCACCGCCGCATCCGGCGATGAGCAATGCCGTAGCGATGAGGATCGTGCCCGGCGGTTGCAGGAAGGAACGCAGCTGATTCGTTCGACGCGGGCGCGTGTGGTGGTGAGCCATGATAATCAATGGTCAGAAGTTACGACGCGCCGAGGCGCAAATACAGTGCGACCATGGTTGTGCCAGCACGGGGTCGTGAGTTGAACGGATTTTCGCCGCAGGGTTACGATCATGCTCTGGGTCGTGATCGCAGAACGCGGCAGCAGCATGACGCGTGCGTCGCTACGAACCCGCTGAACCAAGTGAGAGAAAAACCTGTGTCCTTCCCCAACGCCAAATCCCCCGACGCGATTGTCGGTCTGCGGTTCGAACTGAGTGGCGGTCTCGGCCGGATGTCCGGGCAGGTCATCGGGACGGTGCAGGACCTCTATCTCGTGCAACGCGATGGCGCTGATCACCTTGAGCTTCTGGAATTGTCAGATCTGCGCGCCGCACGATTTTTCAAAGGCGACCCACCGATACGCAAAGTTGGCGAGATCGGCCAGGCCGCGCCAGCTGCCCAGGCCGCGCCAACGGCAAAGTCCACCGCACCTGCACAGTCCCAAGACACCGC
>JBCAXC010000002.1:0-23520 GCA_038534255.1 Pseudomonadota bacterium | reverse complement strand
AGTTGCCAAGGCTGATCCCATGCCAATGCGATGGGCGCCATCATGACCGTGGAGATCGCCATCAGCCAGGCAACGAGGGCCTGTGACGGCTGGCCGCTCAACTGTTTCGAGATGACGGCGTTAAGCCCGTAGCAAGTCGCCGCGCCCGCCACAGCCAGTTGCCGCCATGTCTCACTGCCAAGCGTTGCGAGCTTGCCGGGCCCGATGAGGATGAGCACCCCTGTGAAGCCAAGTGCGACAGCAATCACTTTCGGCACGCTCAGCTTCTCATCCCTGGTGAATATGTGCGCCATCACGAGCGTGCTGAGCGGCATGATCGCCATGATGATCGCCGATACGCCGCTATCAATCCGCTCTTGCCCCCACGCGATCAGCATGAAGGGCAACGCATTGCCGAAGAATGCCGCGAGCAGCAACCAGACCCAGAGGTTTCTTCTCCACACAAGACGTTGTCTGAACAGAGCCGCAGTCGCGAACAGGAGGACCGCAGCGCCAACGAGCCGCGCCAGGGTGAGCGTCGCAGCCGGGATCGTCTCGACAGCAAATTTGATCACGAGGAAGCTGCTGCCCCACAGCGCTGCGAGCGCGAGCAGGACCGCATAGTCGACGACGCCCGGACGTGGCTGTGGGTCGGACATGACGATCTGTGCTTCCGGTCAAGGTGATCGAGCGTGGGCCGGTCACCCTTAGCGACCGTCAGGCAGCTTGGCGAGTGTCGGCGATGCTGCGTCACTCTGAGCCTGACACCACCGTATTTGCGAGGGTAGCCAGCGGGGGAGTTTGCGACGGTTGCGTCCCGCTGTGGCCACGAATCTGAGAGACGCAAACGTCAAGTCCGGGCTGCGGAGGAACGGCCGCGTGTTTCTGATCGCCACAGTCACGGCGGCGCTTCTGGCGTTCTATATCACGGTGGCCGTTGTGCCGACTGTGCGCGGCTGGCTGAGCGATCCGGCCCAGGAACCGGATGGACCAGAGTCTTTTGGCGTCGGTCATGCCTGGATCGCGGTGCGCAGCGTCGATATCGATCAGGTGATTGCAACACTGGGCCTGACCGGCGTGACGCCCTGTAACTGGAGCACCGGCCTCGCCGTCGTCGAAGACCCGCAGCACAGTGCGTCCTATGTCTTCGTCACGCCGCCGGTGGACGGGTGGACGTTCGTTGTTGGCCTCGCGCTCCCGTATCCCGCGGGGCGAGACTATCACGATGCCTGCCTCGCCTTAATGCTGGCGCTCGGCAAGCGGTTCGACGAGGTCCAGTATTTCTATGCGTGCCCCGATGTCGGGCTCACGGGGTGGGCGCGGTTCGCCGAGACCAAACTGCGCCGCGCCTTCGCGTGGGGCGACGAGGGCGTGATCTGGAACCGGGGAACACCGGATGCGACCGAGCAGGCGCTCGGTCTCAAGGTGCTCCGCATGCGGGAACGCAGCGAAGCGCGCGGTGCCATCGACGAGGATGAGCGGGGATATCCCGAGGCGCTACATGCGGTGCAGGTCGCGGCCGGGTGGTCGCTCGATCCGGAGACATTTTCGCGGCTGCCGGGTGATCCGGCGCTTGGCTTTCTGGGAGTTGTGCCCCGGACCTGGGCGGTGCGGCGGATTAATCGCAAGGCGACGATCACGCCACCGCCGGTCCGCATGATGAGGCGGACACACGCTATCGATAAGCGCGAGACTTCTAGCTTGGGGCAGAGCGACTAAAAATGCGAAACGCGCCACCGGGGGGAGCGGTGACGCGTTTGCAGCGGCGCGGTGCCGGATGGAGAGATTCCGGCCTGCGCGTAACGAAATCATGGTGTGTGCGAGGTGTCAGGCGGCTTTCGCGAAGCGCATCGCGGGGGTTGGGAATGGCACGACGTTGCTGGCGGTCTTCGGCGCCGCAGCTCGGCTTGCCAGCCAGACGACGCGGCGATGGGATGACTTTGCCGACGGGGAGCGCTTCGCGATCACGCGCTCGCTTGGGCGATTGTGCTGGCGGGGCTGACCGACGGATGTCTTGATCAAAACCGATTTCGCAGCGCGGGCCTGCGCCAGGCGTGCCAGCGGGCGAGGTGCGCGCGTTTCGAGGGGCCGTGCGACAAAGCCGGTGTCCAGGGAAATCTGGCTTGTTGCCGTGGTGCCGATGAGGCTGTCGGCGAAGACGAAACTTTCAGGGAGTGCCGTGCCGGTGTCAGCATCCGGCTTGAGCGGGGTGACGACGACGCCTGATGCCGTGCGCGCCGCATCAGCCGGCTTGCCCCTTGTGAGGCGCTCTTCCAGCAGCTTTGACGCTGCCGACGGGGCGGCTTTTGTCTCATCTGCGCGAACCGGCGGGGCGGACCCCGCTGCGGCGACACCCGCGACTTTCAAACCGAACAGAACCGTCAACCAATTCAACACACGCGAAAACATCGCACAGAACCCCAGATCAACTCTCCACCACCGACTGAGCGACACCGTCTCCGAGATGCGTTAAAAGAAAGTTGCGGTGTGTCAGAAAACTGAACGATCGTCCGATCAGGGCTGCGCGACCGCTTTGATGGCCTGCGGCGTCGCCTGACCGCCGGTGTCCTGCAGGGCGAGAATGGGGAACGGGCAACGCATCACATCCGTTGTCCCGGCGCCGACGTCTGCCTTTTGGGCCACGCAGGCTTCGCCGTGCTCATCGAGGCGACCAATCTCCTTCGGGCTTGATGCGCTGACGTAGCTTACAGACGGAGCGCGCTCATCCAGCACGCGGTCAATAAAGCTCCAGAACCCAACGAGTTGCCAGCACACCATGCCGAGGACGAACCCGCCAACGGCCCACGACATGTGCGATATGGCCATGGAGCCGCGACGTTGCGGTCGTTGTCGCCATGCGGGCGCGATCTCCGAGGGTGCACTCGCGTCATTGTACTGCTTGCGGCGGCCTGATGGAGAGAAAACAGCCGCGCGCGCCATGTTGAACCTCAAGGAGAAAAAGATGCCTGCCAGATCAAACTGAGGGTGTTCGTTTTTCTCCGCAAGCGCGTTGCGTGGCGCGCACGCCACATGTGCGGGCGCAACTCGGCATTAATGGAGATAAATGTAAGATTAATTTCCGCATTGCATGCGCAAGTTATCACTTTCGCGCGCTAAATGCCCGCTGTGATGCCCCGTCGCCCGTTCGGCTGGCGTATGCAACGCATCCTATTAGTCAGCTGCGCCGACCGGATCGCACAGGTGGAATGCGGAGATTATTGCGCGAACACAGGCGCTTCTGGGTCTCGTTCACGCCGCAGGAGGCGAGCTTGCCGTCTTTCGAGAAGCACACGCGCACTTCCTTCAAGCGGGATTTTCTTCCGCATGTGACCGCCAACATCGAGGCATTCATTTTTGTGTTGGCTTTCAGAAAGGCGCGTTCAACATCCTGCGGGCTCATCGAAAGCGCGCGCTCCGGTCGGATGAAAACGGGTGGGATTTTCACCTTGTTGTAGAGGTCACGCGAGAGCGCGAAATAGCCTTCGGCGTCAAGTCCGCTACAGGTGCCGTGCTTCTTGTATTCGTGGATGATCAGACCGCGGCTCGGCATGATGTCGAGCATGCGGGAAATGATCGGCTTTGGCACCCAGACGCGTCTCTTGCCGCAGTTTTCAGGCCAGCCTTTGCGAAACTGCGGCCAGAGGCCGTGCAACACGAAGGCGTAGGGCCTTGGACCCGCACACTGTTGGCCGCCGCGTTTGCGCCCTGCATCCTCGCAGTAGGTCGGCGACCAGGAAAGCGCGAGGACGTAGTAGTCGAAGTTCGCGTTCGCATTCTCAGTGGAGGTTGTGCGTCGCGGCTGTGCGTTGCTGCTGGTCTCCCTCTGAGATGGGCGGGCCGCACGGCTGCGATCGGTCTCGGCGGATGTGAAGCTGTTTCCGCCATCAAGACCGGCCGGAAGATTGCCCGTCACCCACAATCCGCCAATCACGACGACCGCGAGTGCGCCGACGATGAGCTGCACCTTCGGCGGCAGGCGGCGGAACATCCGCACGATATCGTTGCTGCGGAGCCGCATGATCTAAGCCGCAAGCTCGGCGAGAACGCGCGCCCAGCTCCGTGCGCCCTTGGTGAAGCTCGTCAGGTTGTATTTCTCATTCGGCGAATGGATGCGGTCATCGTCAAGACCGAAACCGATCAGCAGCGATTCCATGCCGAGCGTCGTCTTGAAGGCCTCAACGATCGGGATCGAGCCGCCGCAGCCCATCATGACCGGCGCCCGACCCCACTCGGCTGCGAGCGCCGCACGTGCAGCCTGCATCTCCGTGCCATCAAGATCGAACCCGACAGCCGGGCTGCCACCGCGGCTCTTGAACGCGACGGAACAATCGGCGGGCAAGCGTTCCTCGATCCACTGCTTGAAGGCGCTCAGGATCTTGTCCGGGTCCTGGTCGGGCACGAGCCGGAACGTGAGTTTGGCCGAAGCCACGGAGGGGATGACCGTCTTTGTCCCGGGGCCGGTGTAGCCGCCAATGATGCCGTTCATCTCGGCCGTCGGACGGGACCAGATCAGCTCCAGCAGCGAACGCCCGGCTTCTCCCGCCGACGACTTTAGACCGATGTCACCGAGGAATGCAGCTTCGTCGAAGTCGAGGGCGGCCCACTGGGCGCGCTGCTCTGCTGAAATCTCGGCGACGTCGTCGTAGAAGCCGGGGATCTCCACGCGCCCCTCGTCATTGTGGAGCTGGCCGAGGATGCTGGTCAGAACTCGGATCGGATTGACCGCCGGTCCGCCGAACATCCCGGAGTGGAGATCGCGGTTGGGGCCGGTGATGATCACTTCCATGTCGGCGAGGCCGCGCAGGCGCGTCGTGATCGCCGGGGTCTTCGCGTCGGTCTGTCCGGTATCGCAGACGAGAGCCAGGTCGGCCGTCAGTTCGTCCTTGTTGGCATCGAGGAATGGCGCGAGGCTCGGGCTGCCGGACTCTTCCTCGCCTTCCAGCAGCACCGAGACGTTCACGGGCAAATTGCCGGTCACGCTCTTCCAGGCGCGGCAAGCCTCGAGGAAAGTCATCAGCTGGCCTTTATCATCCGCGGCGCCCCGCGCGATGATGACCTGACCATGCCCCTCCTCATCCGCGAGGCGCGGCTCGAAAGGCGGCGTCTCCCACAGCTCAAGCGGCTCGGGCGGCTGGACGTCGTAATGGCCGTAAAACAGGACGTGAGGTTTGCCGGGCTGCGAATGGTCATGCGCGACGACCATCGGCTGGCCGTCCGTCGGACGGACGCGCGCGTCAAAACCGATGTCATTGAGGTCGTCCGCGACCCACGCCGCGGCGCGACGACACTCTGGGTGATGCTCCGGGTCGGTCGAGATGCTCGGAATCTTCAGGAAGGTGAAGAGGCGGGCAAGGGCAGCGTCGGTCGTCTCGTCGAGCCGCTCGAGGACGCGTTCCAGATGTTCGGACATGTCAGGCGTACTCGCAAATGACAACGGACGAAGGTTCACGTTGTGATCACCGCCATGCCTCGCGCCGTCAAGTGCCCGACGGTGATGCCTCGCATGTCAGACGACCGGCGTCGTCTCGCCAAAAGCTGGCACGTTGCTGGCGAAAGCCTCGAGCCATGTGGCGAGGGCCGGGTGCGCGTTGCGCCATGTGCCGTCAAACCGGATGTCGAGATAGGCCAGTGCGCAAGCGAGCGAGATCGTGCCGATGTGGACAGCGTCGCTTGACGGCAGGTCTGCCGCGAGCGCGGCCAGCGTGCGGTCGATCTTTTCCTGCTGGTAGGCGGTCCAGGGCGCGTGGCGCTTGTCTTCCGGTCGCATCCGGATCTCGTAGACCTGAACGATCCCCGCATCCATCACGCCATCGCCGAGCGCCTGCAGCCGCAGCTGGTCAAAGCGGGTCTCGTCGTCGGCAAGCACACGGGTGCCGGACTTCGAGTGCGCATCGAAGTATTCGCAAATGACGCGGCTATCATAGAGGATGCCGCCGTCATCGAGGATCAGCGCCGGGATCTTGCCGAGTGGGTTCTGCTTGCGAATGCTATCGGAGGGGTCTGCCGTGTCGGCCTCTTCGACCGTCAGGCCGTCATAGTGGCCAGTGAGCTTGGCGACGATCTTGACCTTGCGGCCGAACGGAGAGGGATCGCGGGAGCGAAGGATCATGGGAAAAACCTCGGGATACGGCGCGTACGCGGGAGCGGGCCGACGCTACTTGAAATAGCAAACCCGCTGCGTCGCCGTGCAGGTCCATTCATCGAAAAATCCGACATCGAGGTACAGCTTGCAGGAGACCTTTTTCTTCCCCGATTTGTGGGCGCCACGATAACCGTTTTTCTTTGCCCACTTCGGGATGCGCTCATCGAGGAGGCGCTTGGCGTCTGCCGTCGGGCCAACCTTGCCGAAGTCGCGCACTTCGTAGCCAACAATCTTGCACTGGCCGTGGGCACTGGCCTCAGGTGCATACGACGTGAGTGTGGAGATGACGGCGATGGTCGCGACCAGAGCGGTCGCGGTGTACGCGCTTACGCAACGAAACATGGGGTGACTTCCTCAAACATTCTGCGGTGTTAACCACAATGATGGCCGAGCGCGTCGGCTTGGGGAAGCCAAGAAATCGAGATTTCGTGTTTTTTGATCGCCGCGTGGCGCGTCAGCCAAAACCGACCTGGTGTCGGCCACTCCAGCCAACGAGCGATGCTCGCATCATGGCGGAGCAGACTAGTAGAGGTACGGCGAGTTGTTCTGCCGCTCGACGCCTGAATCGAAGAAATAACCGCTGTCGAACGGGCCCGTCGACTTGCTGGTGACCTTCGGGTTGAGGAACACCGAGCGATCCCGGAAATCGATGATCGAGTCTTCGTAGTTGTACGAGTACCCACCGACGCGCTGTCGCGATCCGCGCACCTGCGGCTGCGGGTTTGTCGGTTTGTAGAACGGTGTCGAGGCCGTGGCACCACCGGCGACAGCGGGCGCAGTCGGCATCGCGACAAAGCTCGTAACCGCGAGGGCGGCCGCCGCAGACAGACAAAGACGCTTCAACATGACACTTTGCTCCTCAAGCACTGAGACAATCTCTGCAGCTGTCGGTACCCTAGCACAGGACACAGAGGCTGTATCGCGTGGTGTGATGGCGTGGACAACATTGGGGTAACGATTGTGGCCACGGGGACAGGGGGAACAACACGGCGCAGCGGGTGGCGTTCCATGGCATCAAGCGTCCGCGACGTGATCATCGTAGAGCCGTATGCCTGATGACCACGCGCAGGCTTTCGGGAAAGACATGCTGGGTGGTGAGCGACGGCAAGGCGGGCGTGGAAACGCAGTGCCTTGCGATCGCTGAGGAACTCGATCTGCGGGTGTCGGTCAAACGCGTGGCGCCGCGACGGCCGTGGCGCTGGCTGGCGCCCTATGGTTCGCCCGACCCCAGGGTCGCCATCGGGCATGCGAACTCAGAGTTCGCCCCGCCGTGGCCTGATGTCATCGTGTCCGGTGGGCGCATGACCGTGCCCGTCGTGCGGGCGTTGCGGCGCGCGGCAGGGCGCAGCACGTACGTCGTCTTTCTTCAAGACCCGCGGGTTCGCAATGATGTGGCCGATCTGATCTGGGTGCCAGAGCATGACCGACGACGCGGGCCGGATGTCTTCACGACGCTGACGACACCGCATCGCCTGACCCTCGAGGCGCTTGCCCGCCGTCGTGCGCAACTGCCGGAGTTCATGGCTGGCGATACCGGGCCGCGGCTCACGGTGCTCGTTGGTGGCAACAGCCGATCGCATACGTTCACGGATGCGGATGTGACACGTTTCATGGCTGCGCTTGAAAGCCTCGCAACGCACTTCGCAGCACTGTACGTCACGGCATCACGCCGCACGCCACCAGCCCTCGCGCAGCAAATCTCGCAATTCATGCACGGACGCAATGGGATGCTTTGGGATGGGACGGGCGCCAACCCGCTTCATGATTTTCTCGCCCATGCAGATCATCTCTTCGTGACATCGGACTCTGCCAACATGGTCTGCGAAGCGTGCATCACGGGCAAACCAGTGCATCTCTTTCACCCCTCAGGCGGATCGGCAAAGTTCGATCGCCTGCACAGCGCGCTGGAGGAGTTTGGCGCCGTTCGCACGTTGCCGACACCGGTCGACGGGCTGGAGCACTGGCACTACACGCCACTGAGCGCCACCGAGGTGATCGCCGATGAGATCGAGCGACGCTGGGAGCGGGTGGTGACGGCGCGCGCGCATTCGGCGCCACGCTAGTCGGCACCACGCTCGTCAAAGAGGCGGCTCGCGAATGTGCGCGGTTGTCTGAGGCACCATCCACTGCGATCTCACACGTCGCGTTGACCGGCTGGGTGGAACCTTCTAACGCCTACGGCCAATCTGGATGGCGCGCCCGGGCGGAACAACGCTCAAAGTGACTTGGCGACACCACCCGCGATGCGCCCGGCGGCGCCTTTCGCAGGAGCACGACGATGGCGACACACACCCACAGCAAACTCTTGATCATCGGCTCCGGGCCTGCCGGATATACGGCAGCCATCTATGCGGCACGCGCCATGCTGGAACCTGTGATGGTTGCGGGCATGCAACCGGGCGGGCAGCTGACGATCACCACAGAAGTGGAGAATTATCCGGGGTTTGCCGAGGTGATCCAGGGCCCGTGGCTGATGGAACAGATGCAGGGGCAGGCCGAGCATGTCGGCACGAAAATTATCTCCGACATCATTGTGGATGTTGATCTGGATGTACGGCCGTTTCAGGCGAAAGGCGACAGTGGCGACACTTACTCTGCCGACACGCTCGTAATCGCGACTGGCGCGCAGGCGAAATGGCTCGGGCTTGAGAGTGAGACGGCGTTTCAAGGATTTGGGGTGTCGGCGTGTGCGACATGCGACGGCTTTTTCTACCGCGGCAAGGAAGTGATCGTGGTTGGGGGAGGAAATACCGCGGTCGAGGAAGCGCTGTTCCTGACGAACTTCGCCTCTAAGGTCATTCTGGTGCATCGCCGCGACACGCTGCGCGCGGAGAAAATTCTCCAGAACAGGCTGATGGCGCACGAGAAGATCGAGGTGATCTGGGACACCGAGATCGCCGAAGTGACTGGCTCTGATGACCCGAAGACGGTCACGGGTGTGCAGCTGCGGAATGTCAAGACTGGCGCGGTGACGGAGCGGGACATCGATGGCGTGTTCATCGCAATTGGGCACGCGCCGTCAACGGAACTGTTCCGCAGCAAGCTGCGGATGAAAGACAATGGCTATATCATTACCGAACCGGACTCGACCGCGACGAGCGTGCCTGGCGTCTATGCGGCAGGCGATGTGACGGACGATATCTATCGCCAGGCCGTTACAGCAGCGGGCATGGGGTGTATGGCGGCGCTTGAAGCGGAAAAATACATCGCTGACCTTGAGATGCACGTCGAGGCTGCCGAGTAGCGCTTGAATTTATCTCCGCGACCCGCATCTAAGGACAAGCTGCACGGCAGCACAGCCGCTTTTTGAAAGCTGGACGCCATGGACTGGGACAAGTTGCGGATTTTTCACGCCTCGGCCGAGGCCGGCAGTTTCACGCACGCCGGTGACACGCTCAATCTCAGCCAGTCCGCCGTCAGCCGTCAGGTGAGTGCGCTTGAGCGTGAGCTGGCCGTGACGTTGTTTCACCGCCATGCGCGGGGTCTGAAACTCACCGAGCAGGGTGAGCTGCTCTACCGCACGGTGCATGACGTCTTCACCAAGCTGCAGACCACGAAGACGATGCTGCAGGACACCAAGTCCAAGCCGTTTGGTCCGCTGCGCGTGCACACCACGATGGGTATGGGATCGGTCTGGTTGACGCAGCGTATCGGCGAGTTTCTGGAGATGTATCCCGACATCGAGCTGCAGATGGTGCTCGATGACGAGGCGCGCGATCTTTCGATGCGGGAGGCGGATGTCGGCATCTGGCTGAGCGAACCGGCGCAGAACGATCTGATCCGCCGGCCTCTCTTTACCGTCCATCTGCACGTCTTTGCCTCGCCGAAATATCTTCGGCAGCATGGGACGCCTGAGCGTCTCGCCGATCTCGATCAGCATCGCATATTGACGTACGGCGCTGATGCACCGGCCTATCTGCGCAATCTCAACTGGCTTGCGTCGGCCGGGCGCCCTGCTGGCAAGGCGCGTCGCCCGGCGCTGCAGATCAACAGCGTGTTCGGGATCAAGCGGGCGGTGCAGGAGGGAGTCGGGCTCGCTGTCTTGCCAGACTATCTTATGGGGCGTGCGGCCGATCTGGTTCATGTCGAACTGGAGGATGCTGAACTGCCGGAGTTCCCGGCGTATTACGTTTATCCCGAAGAGCTGCGGTCTTCGAAGCGGGTCATCGTCTTCCGCGACTTCCTGATCGACAAATCGCGCGCGTGGAAGTTCTAGCCGTCTTGCCGCTGTTGCCGTTCAGCGTCTCTCTTGGACCTGTGTCTGGATCATGGAACATCCCAAGTCATGCGGAAAACGCATGGCTGACATGCGGTGCAGTGTGTTGCCCCGGCAACGCCAACCCCTACCTTAGTGGTATGAGAAGGCAGACACCCTCCCTTGACGCCTTCCCCTCGTGAACGGCCTCGCTGTTCTGGCAAAACCGTTGACGAAGGACATCCCTGCCCCCCCGCGGATGTCCTGAACCTCAGAAGCCGGGTTGGCCTCCCCGCCAGCCCGGCTTCTTTCATTTCGATGCATCGCGATGGCCTTGAAACCTGTTGTGCTCGACGAACTTCGGACACAGCGGGCGGCATGCACTTCAGGGAATTCCCGAGCGGGAGTTCAATGTCCTCCGCGAGCGATTGCTGGCTGAACTCTCTTCGCTCGATGGGTCGAAGGCCTCAGGTTAGAAAAAGATCTTCTGGTCTTCGAGACCGGCATACATCCCAGCGACCCACTCGCCGTAGCCGTTCCATTTAACGGTCGGAATGCGGGAGCCGTCGGAGAGCTTGCGCTCGGTTGCCTGGCTCCAGCGCGGATGGGGAACGTCCGGGTTCACGTTTGCCCAGAAGCCGTATTCCTTTGGCGCGACCTTCTCCCAAAAACTCTTCGGCTGCTGATCGGTGAAGGTGATGCGGGCGATCGATTTCGCAGATTTAAATCCGTACTTCCACGGCAGATGCAAACGCATCGGCGCGCCGAACTGCTTGGCCATGGGCTTGCCGTAGGCGCCGGTGACCATGAACGACAGATCGTTCATGGCTTCGGCCATCGTCAGACCCTCGACATAGGGCCACGGATACCACGTGGCGCGTTGTCCCCGTGCGATCGACGGGGCCTGGAATGTCTCCATGCGGATGTACTGCGCCTTGGAGAGCGGACGCGCGAACTTGATGAGCGCTGAGAGCGGAAAGCCGGTCCAAGGCGCAACCATCGACCAGGCTTCAACGCACCGATGGCGGTAGATTCGCTCCTCGAGTGGGAAGCGCTTTTCGAGATCTTCAAACGCGACGGTCTGTTCCTTCTCAACGAGACCGTCGATCCGGATTGACCACGGGTCTGTCGGGAGGGCCTGAGCGGCGGCGGCGATCTGCTTGGAAGAGCCGAACTCGTAGAAGTTGTTGTAGCGGCTGGCGATCTCTTCCGGGGTTGTACTGCGGCCGGGAGGATATGTGGCACTCCGTTTCGCCGGGTAGAGCGCATTGGCCGTTGCAGCAAGCGCACCCTGCGGGCTCAACGAACCAGCGATGCCGAAGGTCGTTGCGGCACCAAGACCGATCAGCACGTTGCGGCGATCGAGAACTGTCGCCTCGTCCGTGACGTCGCGCTCCGCCAGTTCCCAACCCTTCGTCCGCTTGATCAGCATGTCTCATCTCCCCCGTGGTGCGTGGCTTCACTTCGTCAGTTTCGGGCAAAAGCGCAATTCACGGTTGCTCCATCTCGCGCGCGAACGCCGCCGGGCAGATTTCATCTCCCCTGCATGAAAGAGTCATCAAAGTGTGACCGTTAACCAATAAATGTTTGACAGTCTCCAGATCGCCACGCCATCCTGCGTGGAGACGATCGGAGTACAGATCAACAAGCCGACGTCTGAGGAAACGCGTTATGGGTATCGAGAGATTGACCATCGCCGCACAGGCTGCGGGATTTTCGATGGTCGCAGCAGACGACACAGAATTTGGTGAGTTGCGAAATCGCGAAACGGAGCGCGGCAATCTGGTGGGCAAGCCTACTCTGTCGCCACGGACACGCCGCTGGACCTGGCCTTTTGCGATGCGGTCGGTTGAGACAGTGAAATAGACGGTGTCGGTTGATCGCGGTTGTGCCTCTTGGGGGTGAAGCACGCGCAATACGGCAGGTCGCTTTGGAACGCATGTTGCAGCGCTGGTTCACGCTCGTTGCGACACACCAATGTTGTCCGGCGCGTCCGGTACACCGCGAGACTTGTATCCGGGGACGCCAACCTGTTTAAAACGTTGGTGAATTCGCTTGCGAAGCCTTTCAACCGCAGGACCGCCCCATGCGTTTCACCGTCCCCTTCCTTCTCGCGTGCATCGTGTTTGTCGCGACTATCGTCGGCGCCAACCAGACCAGCCTTACGCTCTCCGGCGACAGCGTGTTCGATATGCTGTCGGCCGCACAGTCGCTGGCGTTCCGGCTTGAGCGTGCGCTGGGCGTTCCCACCAACGCTGCCCTCATTGTTGGGGCAGGGCTTTTGAGCCTCCCGGCGCTGGCGACGTTCCATCTCTTCCGGGTCGGGTTCGGCGGTGCGATCGAGTCGATCGTGCAGGACCACGCGATGACGCGGAAAATCGCCAAGGAGCGAGAGCGCGCGACTGCCGCGAAATACGCGACGGCGCCAGATCTCAATCGCGAGGCAAACGACACGTCATCCGGAACGACGTCGCTTGGCGGCGACACCGTGAGAGACGCGAGCACCGTAACAGACGTGAGTGCCGACGCTCCGGTCGAGGCACGTCAGCGTGGTCGCTGGAGTGGTGTGCTCGAGAACCGGCCGGATCTCTCAAAGCTCAAGAGTGGCGCCAAGTCTCTGGGTGAGCGGATTGGTGGGGGTCGGAAGGCGACGTCGCTTGCAGATCTTGCCGATGATGCGGGCGACAAGTCCTGAGCCTGCGCCCGCTGCGTCAGTCGGTGTTACTTGAACTTGATGCCCAGGATCTCGTAAGCGCGGGTGCCCTTCGGCGTGATCACCTCGATGGATTCACCCACTTCCTTGCCGATCAGCGCGCGCGCAATCGGTGAGGTGATCGACACCTTGCCGTCTTTCACGTCCGCCTCGAACTCGCCGACGATCTTGTAGCTGACTTCCTCGTCGGTATCCTCGTCGACCAGCTTGACCGTGGCGCCGAACGTCACATTGTCACCGGAGAGTTGCGAAACGTCGATCACGTCTGCGCGCGAGAGCTTGTCTTCGATCTCGGCGATCTTTGCCTCGTTGTGACCCTGTTGCTCTTTCGCGGCGTGGTACTCGGCATTTTCCGAGAGATCGCCATGCGAGCGCGCTTCAGCAATCGCCGCGACAATGGCCGGACGCTCGCTTGTCTTCAGGCGCTGAACTTCCTCTTCGAGAAAACGGAACCCTTCCGTGGTCATCGGAACCTTGTCCATGGCCATGTCCTGATCTCCCTTTGCGTCACGCTCCATCACCGGAGCCGTTGTCAAAAATCCGCGGGACCGGTGTTCGGTACACCGGCGGCTTCATCGTGAAATCGTAATATGGGTGCGCCGGACTACGGTGCGTAGCCAACGTAGCTTTGAAGCGGGGCCACCTTGAGGATATCCGCGCGCAAGGCCCGTATCGCATCGGTGATCGCCAAAACTCCGGCGAGCGTCGTATAGCACGGAATATGGTTAAGCAAGGCCGTCCGGCGGATATCCTTGCTGTCGTCGATCGCGCGCTGGCCTTCGGTCGTGTTGAAAACCAGCTGGATGTCGCCGTTTTTCATGGCGTCGACAATATGCGGACGGCCTTCCAGCACCTTGTTGACCTGCTCACACGGAATACCATGGGCTTCGAGATGGCGTTTGGTGCCGCGCGTCGCGACAACCTTGAACCCCATCTCGACCAGCTTGCGGACCGGATTGACCAGACGATCCTTGTCGCTTTCCTTGACCGAGACGAACACCGTGCCTGTCACCGGCGGTTTGACACCGGCGCCGAGCTGGCTCTTGGCGAACGCGACGTTGAACTCGCGGTCGATGCCCATGACTTCGCCGGTGGAGCGCATCTCCGGCCCGAGGATCGGGTCGACGCCCGGGAAGCGCGCGAACGGATGGACCGCTTCCTTCACGGCGAAATGCTTGATCGGGTCCCGCGTCAGTCCGAACGAGGCGAGCGACGCACCGGCCATGATGCGTGACGCGATGCCGGCAATCGGCTTGCCGATGACCTTGGCGACAAACGGCACCGTGCGGCTTGCCCGCGGGTTCACCTCGATCAGGTAGACAAGCCCGTCCTTGATCGCGAACTGCACGTTCATCAGGCCGACGACGCGCAGCGCCTTTGCGAGCGCGACGGCCTGGGCTTCGAGTTGGTCGACTATGGCCGGCCCAAGGGAGTGCGGCGGGAGCGAGCAGGCGCTGTCGCCAGAATGCACGCCGGCTTCCTCAATGTGCTCCATGACGCCACAGATGAAAACATCCGTGCCGTCGCTCAGCGCGTCAACATCCACTTCGATCGCGTCGCGGAGATAACCGTCGATCAGCACGGGTGAGCCATCGGAGACGACGACCGCATCGCGGATGTAGCGCTCGAGCTGGCGATCATCGAACACGATCTCCATTGCGCGACCGCCGAGGACGTACGACGGGCGGATCACGACCGGGTAGCCGATCTCGTTCGCGATCGACTTTGCTTCCTCGCCAGAACGGGCGATGCCGTTTGGTGGTTGCTTGAGGCCGAGTTCATCCACCAGCGCCTTGAAGCGATCCCGGTCTTCGGCGAGGTCGATGGCGTCTGGCGATGTTCCAAGGATCGGCACGCCTTCGGCTTCGAGGCCGCGCGCCAGCTTCAACGGGGTCTGACCGCCGAACTGCACAATCACGCCCTCCAGCGTGCCCTTGCGCTTCTCGGTCCGCACAATCTCAAGCACATCTTCGTTCGTCAGAGGCTCGAAGTAGAGGCGATCGGACGTGTCGTAGTCGGTCGAGACCGTTTCGGGATTGCAGTTCACCATGATGGTCTCGAAGCCCGCGTCATTGAGCGCGTAGGCCGCGTGACAGCAGCAGTAGTCGAACTCGATGCCCTGCCCGATGCGGTTCGGTCCGCCACCGAGGATGATAATCTTTTTGGCGTCGCTCGGTTCCGCCTCACAGACCGGCGCCGTGTCAGCGACCAGGCCAGCTTCGTAGGTCGAGTACATATAGGCGGTCGGGGAGGCAAATTCGGCCGCGCAGGTGTCGATCCGCTTGTAGACCGGATGCACGCCGAGGCGCTCGCGGAGTTCGCGCACCTCGGCGACGGGTGTGTCGGCAAGTTTTGCGAGGCGGGCATCGGAGAAGCCGTTGGCCTTCACGCGGCGGAGTTGTTGTGTCGATTGCGGGAGGCCGTGCGCCTCAACTTTTTTCTCCAGATCGACGATTTCCTGCAAGCGTTCGAGGAACCAAGGATCGATCTTGCAGAACTCATGAACCTGCGCGTGATCGACACCGAGGCGCAGGGCCTGCGCGACCTTGAGCAGACGATCGGGCGTTGGCGTCCCGAGTGCAGCGCGAATGACGTTTTTGTCGTCGCCCTGATCGAGACCGTCGAACCAGAATTCATCCAGCCCGTCGAGCCCGGTCTCCATCGAGCGGAGCGCCTTCTGCAGCGACTCGTTGAACGTCCGGCCAATCGCCATGGCTTCGCCGACGGACTTCATGGAGGTCGTCAGATGATCGGACGCACCGGGGAATTTTTCGAACGCGAAGCGCGGGATCTTGGTGACGACGTAGTCGATCGTCGGCTCGAACGAGGCCGGTGTCGCGCCGCCAGTGATATCGTTCTCAAGCTCGTCGAGCGTGTAACCAACCGCGAGGCGGGCTGCGACTTTCGCGATCGGGAAACCGGTCGCCTTTGACGCAAGCGCCGACGAGCGTGAAACGCGTGGGTTCATCTCGATGACGATCAGACGCCCGTCTGCCGGGTTAACCGCGAACTGGACGTTCGATCCGCCGGTCTCCACGCCGATCTCGCGCAGCACGGCGATCGAGGCATTGCGCATGATCTGGTATTCTTTGTCCGTCAGCGTCAGTGCAGGCGCGACGGTGATGGAATCGCCTGTGTGGACGCCCATCGGATCGACGTTCTCGATCGAGCAGATGATGATGCAGTTGTCGTCGCGGTCGCGCACGACCTCCATCTCGTACTCCTTCCAACCGAGGATGGATTCTTCAACGAGGACTTCGCTGGTCGGCGAGGCATCAAGGCCGCGCTCGACGATCTCGATGAACTCCTCACGGTTGTAGGCAATGCCACCGCCGAGACCGCCCATCGTGAATGACGGACGCATGATCGCGGGCAAGCCGACGTAGTCCAGCGCTTCCATCGCCTCTGCAATGCTGTTCACGTGGCGCGCGCGGCAAGTCTCTATGCCGATCTTGGTCATCGCCTCGCGGAACAGCTCGCGGTCTTCGGCCTTGTCGATCACCTCGGCTTTCGCGCCAATCATCTCGACGCCAAAGGTGTCGAGGATGCCGTCGCGATTGAGAGAGAGCACCGTGTTGAGGGCGGTCTGGCCGCCCATCGTCGGCAGGATCGCGTCGGGTCGCTCTTCGGCGATGATCTTGGCGACGATGTCGGGCGTGATCGGCTCGATGTAGGTGGCGTCCGCAACCTCCGGATCCGTCATGATCGTGGCGGGGTTGGAGTTGACCAGAATGATCCGGTAGCCGTCCTCACGCAGCGCCTTGCAGGCCTGCGTTCCGGAATAGTCGAACTCGCAGGCCTGGCCGATCACGATCGGCCCGGCACCCACGATGAGGATCGACTTGATGTCTGTGCGTTTTGGCATGTCGCGCGGCGGTTTAGAGGAAGCGCGTGGCTTTGGCTACCGGGATCGCGCATGTCACCGCGCAGCCATGCGAAAAGTGCACAGATTGGCATGCTGCGCTCAGTGAAACGTGCATTCGGCGCGGCAGGTCGACTGTGTGGCCGAAAGGCATGTTTTTGAACAAGCCGCCTTATGGAAATGCTGTTTCTGCCTTTGGGAGAGGCGCCAGGGCGATATGGTCGTGGATAGCTTTTTTGATTCGCGGGTGGGCCCCAATGACACAGCGCGTTTTCCCGGCTCTTGCAGCCGTGCTTTTTACCTGTTCCATGCTGACGCTTTCCGAGGCGCGGGCGAGTGAACCGACGCCAGGACCAGGCGTGAGCTGGAGCGGGTTCTACGTCGGCGTTCACGGCGGTGTCGCGGACGCGGGTACCGGCGGCGTTTTTGATGAGGCCGGTACCGAGCCATTTACCCAGTTCGGCGAACTGAACAACTCAAACCCGTTCGGCGGCATTCACGCCGGAGGGACACTCGAGATCGGTGGTCTCGTCGTCGGCTTGGAGGCGGACTACTCGCGAGGCGGCGCTGAGGGATCATTCGTCGACGGAGAAAATGATCTTCAAGTCTTCGAGAGCGACTACCTCGCGAGCGTGCGTGGACGCATCGGTGCGGCTGCGGACAACCTTTTCGTCTACCTGACAGCAGGCATCGGCTTCGGCGAGCATAGCCTGATCGTTGAGAACGGCGAAGACCGCCTGACTTTCCGCTCTACGGATTTCGTCTACGGGGCCGGTGTTGAATATATGGTGCTGCCCGGCGTCAGCATTCGCGGTGAGATGCTCCATTACGCGTTCGATGAAAACTTCCGCGCGACAGACGCGTTGGCCAACGGCACGAACGGCGCCATCGATCAGCTCAGCGACGGCGATGACGCCGACCATTTCTCTCTCCATGGGATCACGGTTGCGCGGGTCGGCGTAACCGTCACGCCAGGTATGCTGCGCGGATCAACTTCGCATCGCGAGACCGTCGCTGCACCAGCTGCCGACTTTAGCGGGCTCTATGTTGGCGGGCACATCGGCTATGGTGACAGCGATGTCGGCGGTGTGTTCGATACGGCTGGCAGTGCGCCGTTTGCCGAGTTCGCGCTCTATGACATGAATGCGCTGAACGGCGGGGTCACGGCAGGATACCACCATCAGACCGGTGCGGTCGTCGTCGGTCTCGAAGCGGACTACACGTGGAACGGGTCGGGCGACTCGTTCGTCGACGGGGAAGGCGACGCACAGACGCTCGACTCGTCGTACTTTGCGACGTTCCGCGGCAAGTTGGGCGTCGTCTCCGGGCGCACGCTCTTTTATGCCACGGCCGGTGTTGCCATTGGTGAGATGGAACTGACCGTCGAGAATGGCGATGACCAGCTCACGCTCGACGCGGTCGGTATCGCGTTCGGCGGAGGCGTGGAGTATGCGATTTCCGACCGCATGTCGTTCAAAGCCGAATACTTGCGGCTGGCGTTCGACGAAGCTGTCGGTGGCGACAACAGCGCGATCGATGACCTTTCGGACGGCGATGAAGACGACAGCATCAACTTCGATGGCCAGGATATCGTCCGCGTTGGCGTGAACGTGAAGCTGGACGGCCTGTTTGGGCGTTGAGCCTCGTAGGCTTTCCCTTCCTGTACCGCCGAAACGGACCAAGGCACGCGCGTGCGGACAAAATCGCCAGTCTTGTCGCCTAACTCATCGGGCCGGAAGCCGACATCATCATCGGGGGTCAGCACACGATCGACGGCGGGTCCGCTGCGTAGCGGCACCGCAGACCATCCGCCGGCGGCCAAGTTCCATCTGAACACTCAGAGGCGCTGGCGGAGTTCGCGCTTGAGGATTTTTCCGTAGGCGCTCTTCGGGAGTTCCTCGAGAGTGATGTAGCGGCGGGGTCGTTTGAAGCGGGCGATATGACCGCGGCAGTGCGCGTCGAGCCCCGCGTGGTCGAGTGGGCACCCGTCGCGGGCCACGACGAACGCGACGACTTCTTCTCCCCAATCGTTATGGGGTGCGCCGACGACAGATGCCTCCGCCACGTCCGGATGATGCAGCAAAACCTCCTCGACCTCGCGCGGATAGATATTCGCGCCGCCCGAGATAATCAGATCTTTCGAACGATCCAGAAGCGTGAGGAAACCGAGATCCGGGTCTAGCGCGCCGACATCGCCGGTGTGGAGCCAGCCACCCTTCAGCGTCACCGCGGTTGCAGCCTCGTCTTGCCAGTATCCGCGCATCACAGGGGCGCCGCGTGCACACACCTCGCCGGCTTCGCCCGGCGCACAAAAATTTCCCTCCGCATCGCGGATTGCGACTTCAACGACGGATTGCGGAAAGCCCGCGGAGGCGACCAGGTCGCGCCAGCGCGGATGATCGCGGTCCGCATACCAGCGCCGTGAGAGCCCCGTGATGCACATCGGGCTTTCTCCCTGTCCGTAGAGCTGCGCCAGTTTTGGGCCAAGCACATCGATGGCCGCCTCGACATCAGCGAGATGCATCGGTGCGCCACCGTAGATGATCGTCTTGAGGTTGGTCAGGTCGACTGAGGCCGTCGCTGGATCGCGCACGAGCCGGTTGACCATCGTCGGCGCGGCGAACATGGCGGCGCCCGGCCAGCGCGCGATCAACGCGCGCAGTTCGACAGGGGCGAAGCCGCCGGATTCCGGGATCACCTGTGCCGCGCCCGCCATCAGGTGAGGGATCACGTAGAGCCCGGCGCCGTGCGACAGCGGAGCGGGATGCAGGATGCAGTCCTCCGGCGCGATCGTGTCGATGTCGATCGCGTAGCTCGTGGCCATCGCAATCAGGTTTGCATGCGTGAGCATGGCGCCCTTGGGCCGGCCGGTCGTGCCCGAGGTGTAGAACAGCCAGGCGAGATCGTTCGGCTGCGGCGGCGGGAGTGTTGGGTCAGGGTCTTCGGTGCAGAGCGCATCGAAGACGGGATCTTCGACGTCGATCGCAACGCGCACGCCAGAAGCGTCCGATGCGCCGGCCAAGGCGGCTGTTGCAGTCTGCGGTGCGTGGAACAGTATCTCTGCGCCGGCGTGTTCCAGCATGTAAGCGAACTCTCGCGCGTGAAGTTTCGCGTTCATCGGCACGGGCACGAACCCCGCGCGCCAACAGGCGCAGAGCACGACAATGTACTGCGGGCAGTTCTGCATGATCAGGGCAATCCGGTCGCCCGGCTGACAATCGAACCTTCGCGAGAGGCCTGCGGCGAGCGCTTCTGCACGGCTGGCGAGGTCTTCAAATGTCAGGGCCGCGCGGTCGCCGAAGCCGATCGCGACGGCGTTTCGGCGGGCGGATGCAGCGCGAGCGAGGAGGTGGTGGAGATGGGGGATGGTGCGCCTCCAAGGGGTGGAAACCAACGCCGTTATGCCAGTCTCGCAGGCCCGACGGAACGGTGGAGCGCATCAGAGTAGACGTGGACCCTCGGCCACCGTGCTATGGCGTTTTCGCAACGCGAGCGCTGCGAACTCGGCCTCGTCCAGTTGACGCTGGCGCCGTACGTGGCCAACTGGCGCACACGTCCGCCTCTCACGATCGGAAACCTGCCGCGATGAATGTGACCGATCTTGCCCCTGGAGACGTGCCCGTCGTTGCACTGGGGATGCTGGTCTCCGGCCTCGTCATTCTCGCGTTCGCGGGCGACTTCATTGTTCAGGCTGCGGTGTCGATTGCCAAGCGGTTGCGCATTCCGGATCTCGTCGTCGGCCTCACGATTGTTGCCTTTGGCACGTCGGCGCCCGAACTGCTGGTCGCGATCCGCTCGGCCATGATCGACGAGGGGCCGCTGGCGCTCAGTGCGGTCGTTGGCTCGAACATCGCCAACATTCTGCTGGTGCTCGGCGTGCCGGCCGTCATTGCAGGCACGGCCTGTAATCAACCGCTGGTACGGCGGAACTACATTTTCATGCTGGCGGTCTCGGTGCTCTTTATCATCCTGATGATGATCGGGCCGATCGGTCCGCGCGAAGGCTATCTGCTCGTTGGGTTGCTGGCTGTGTTCATTATACTGTCGATCGTGCGGGCGCGGTCGATCGATGATGCTGCGCCGGTCGCTGAGGAGGCTGCCGGTCCGCCGATCTCCGGTGGAAAGACGGTGCTTTATCTTCTGCTCGGTCTCGTCGGGCTGCCGATTGGCGCACACTTTACCGTTGATGGGGCGTTGGCTTCGAGCGTCTGGCTCGGTGTCTCGAAGGAAGCGGCCGGGTTGATCCTGCTTGCGCTTGGAACGTCGCTGCCCGAGCTGGCGGCCGCGACAGCAGCCGCACTACGCCGGGAGAGCGGTCTGATCATCGGAAGCGTGCTCGGCAGCAACATCTTCAACATCCTCTCGATCGTCGGCATCACGGCATTCGTCGCACCGTTGGCGGCCGGGCCGCACATGCTGAAAGTCGACGTCTGGATCATGCTGGCCGCGGCGTTGTTGCTCGGGCCATTCGCGCTGCAACGCATCACGATCTCACGCGTCGCCGGATTTTTCTTCCTCGCGCTCTACGGTGCGTTCGTCTATTTCGCGCTCACTATCTGACGACCTTGCGACCGGGACGGGTGCATCATGACTGTCGACACACGGGTTGCGCTTGTCACAGGCGCCGGCAAGCGCATCGGGCGCACGATCGCGCTCAGCCTTGCCGAAGCCGGATGGGCGGTCGGCGTGCACTACAACGCGTCGTCGCATGATGCCGATGAGGTCGTGGCCCAGATTGTTGCGGGCGGTGGGCGTGCCGCGGCGATCCCGGGCGATCTTTCCGAACCGGCTGCGGTCGATGCGATCGTACCCGCCTGCCTCGATGCGCTCGGGCCGGTGACCTGCCTCGTCAACAACGCCTCCCTCTTCATCGGCGATGAGATGGGCGGGCTTGGGCGCGAGCTCTGGGATCAGCATCTGAACATTAATCTGCAGGCTCCCGTATTTCTGGCGCAGGCGCTCGCGACGCAGTTGCCAGAAGGGGCTGCCGGGAATGTCATCAACATCATCGATCAGCGCGTGTGGAAGCTGACGCCACTTTTTTTCTCCTACACGATCTCCAAGAGTGCGCTGTGGACCGCGACGCGCACGCTGGCGCAGGCGCTTGCCCCAAAAGTCCGGGTCAACGCAATCGGGCCGGGGCCGGCGATGCAGTCGATCCACCAGACCGACGACCAGTTCCGTGAGCAGTGCGATGCGACGCCGCTCGACCGTGGCACAACGCCCGAAGAGATTGCCGCGGCAATACGCTTCATTCTTGACGCTCCGGCCATGACCGGCCAGATGATCGCGCTCGACGGCGGGCAGCACCTCGCATGGCAGACCCCTGACGTGAAATACGACGCCTGATCGGCGGAGATGATTTTAGAGCTTGTCGCGCGAGGCAATTTGCGGTCGTCTGCAAGTCCGATGATGAAAGGCAGTGCCAATGTCCGGCCAAACCGTCACCGCATTGAAGCCTGCGCCACGACCGATTGTTCGCGGCGCCGATGCTGACGCGGGCACGCGCCATGTGTTCGTGCGTGATCTCGAGATCAACATCTTCGTCGGCGTGCATCCTCACGAGAAAGAGGCGCGACAGCGGGTGATCGTCTCGATTGATCTGACGGTGCTGGAAGACGGCAAGGTGGAGGACGATCACATCGATGAGGTCGTCTGCTACGAAAAGCTGATCGACCGGGTGAAAGAGATCGCAGCGCAGCGACACTTCAATTTGATCGAGTTGCTCGCAGAGCGGTTTGCCGAGACCGCGCTGGTCGATCGCCGCGTCGTGGGCGCGCGCGTGCGCATTGAAAAGCCGGAAGCCTTTGCGGATGCGCATTCGGTCGGGGTCGAGATCGAGCGCGTGCGGCGCTGACGCGACACTGTTTCCATCGCGCGTGCGCTGCGCGGTTAACGTTTCACAAACCTGACGTTAATATTTTGTTGGTACTTGCCAGACCGATCAATGCGGTGTGGGAGACAGCGAATGCGTGCGATGACAGTCAAGGCTCAGCGACCGCTTTGGGTTCAGCGGCTGGCTCTTGCAGTCGCGATTGTCGCGCTACTTCCGTTCGCGCTCGCGCAGTCTGCCGATGCGAAACAGCGCAAGGTTGCACTCGTGATCGGCAACGATGCCTACGAGGAAATCTCGGTGCTCGAAAAGGCCGTGAACGACGCTGACGCGATGTCAGCGAAACTGCGCAGCATCGGCTTTGAGGTCACCACGGCGAAGAACATTGGGCGCCGCGGGATGAGCCGCGCCGTGCGCCAGTTTGAAAAGCAGATACAGCCCGGCGATCTCGCGCTGTTTTTCTACGCGGGTCATGGTTTTTCTGTCTCCGGGCAGGACTTTCTCCTCCCTGTCGACATTCCGCAGGCGGGGCCGGGCGATGAATCGCTGGTGCGCGATGAAGCCTTCATGACCAACGATCTCGCCGACCGGTTGCTGAAAGCCGGCGCCAAGACAGCGATCCTCATTCTTGATGCGTGCCGGGACAATCCGTTCGCGCAACCTGGCAAGCGTTCGCTCGGTGGTTCTGCAGGGTTGACGAACCAGCCGCTAGGCGAAGGAATTTTCGTCCTTTATTCCGCCGGGCAGTATCAGTCTGCGCTTGATGGCATGGGAGCCGGCGACAGAGATCCCAACT
>JBCAXC010000001.1:0-24204 GCA_038534255.1 Pseudomonadota bacterium | reverse complement strand
GCATCGCGGACACCCTCGCCGAGGTCTTCACACTTTTCCCGATCCTCGAGGAGAAGCGCGCCCAGCCGGCAGGAGAACTCTCGGGCGGCCAGCGCCAGCAGGTCGCCGTCGGTCGCGCGCTGATGACCCGCCCCAAGGTGTTGATGCTGGACGAGCCGACCGCCGGTGTCTCCCCCATCGTGATGGACGAACTCTTCGATCGCATCATCGAGATCGCGCGAACCGGTGTGACCATCCTCATGGTCGAGCAGAACGCGCGGCAAGCCCTCTCGATTGCAGACAAGGGCTATGTGCTCGTACAAGGTCGCAACCGCTACACCGACACAGGCGAAGCATTGCTCGCAAACCCCGACGTCCGTCGCTCGTTTCTCGGTGGGTAATCGGATGGCGCGTCGATCAGACAACATGTTGATCGGCCCTCAGCCGTCGACGCGGCGGAGGAGGTCTACATGACCGATGTGATCAACGCCTTCGTCATCCTCGCAAATTTTCTGATCGTGCCGGGCCTCACGTACGGATGCCAACTCGCGCTCGGCGCTCTCGGCGTCACCCTCGTCTACGGCATTCTCCGCTTCTCGAATTTCGCGCACGGCGAAGCGATGTCTTTCGGCGCTATGGCGTCGATCCTCGCCATGTGGTGGTTTCAGTCCGTAGGCATCTCGATCGACCCGCTCCCCACCGTCCTGCTCGCCCTCCCGATCGGCATCTTCGCAACCATCGCATTCATCCTGGTGACCGACCGCGCGGTGTACCGGTTCTATCGAGAGAAAAAAGCGCCACCCGTCTCTTTCCTCATCGCGTCCATCGGCATGATGTTCATCATGGGCGGCTTCGTGCGCTTCATCATCGGCGCGGGCGACCAGATCGTGAATGACGGAACGCGCTTCATCATCAACGCCCGCGAGTTCAAGCGTATGACCGGGCTCGATGAAGGGCTTGCAATCAAGACGTCGCAGGCGATCACAGTCGTGGTTACGGTGGCGCTGGTCGTCGCATTGTTCTGGTTTCTCAACCGCACGCGCACAGGGAAATCCATGCGTGCGTATTCCGACAACGAAGATCTCGCCCTGCTCTCGGGCATCAACCCGGAGCGCGTCGTCATGATCACCTGGATCTTGACCGCCGCGCTCGCGACAATTGCCGGCGTGCTCTATGGGCTCGACAAGAGCTACAAGCCGTTCACCTATTTCCAGCTCCTGCTCCCCATTTTTGCCAGCGCGATCGTCGGTGGTCTCGGCAATCCGCTGGGCGCGATCGCGGGTGGGTTCCTGATCGCTTTCTCCGAAGTCTCGGTCACGTTCGCCTATCGCAAGGTGCTCGGATATCTCGGCCCAACAGACTGGCAGCCAGAGGGTCTCATTCAGCTCCTCTCGACGGACTACAAATTCGCGGTGTCGTTCGTCATCCTTGTCCTGGTGCTGCTGTTCCGGCCCACCGGAATATTCAAGGGCCGCTCGGTATGATCACGGGGACACCGCGCAAACTCGCCATGTTCGCCATCATGGGCTGCTTGCTGGCGCTCGTCGGTGTGGCGCAAAGCTGGTCGCTCGCGCTCAGCATTTTCAACCTGTGCCTGATCTCGGCAATCATGGCGCTCGGCCTGAACATCCAGTGGGGCTACGCCGGGTTGTTCAACGTCGGTGTCATGGGCTTTGCCGCGCTTGGCGGGCTCGCCGGCGTGGTCGTCTCCATGCCGCCTGTGGCCAATGCCTGGTCTGCCGGTGGAACGAACATGGCGATCGCCTTGCTCATCGCCGTGGCAACCATTGTCGCGGTTGCGTTCGTGATCTCGCGTCAGCTCCCGTTCCGCGGATGGATCGCGGCGGCGCTGATTGTGCTAGGGTTTTTCTCCGCCCGCGCATTCTTTGATCCGGCCGTCGAGGCGATCGAAGCAATCGAACCGGCCCGCACGGGATATCTCGGCGGCCTCGGCCTACCGATTATCCTGTCGTGGGGTGTGGGTGGATTGCTCGCGGCGGGCGCTGCGTGGATTGTCGGCAAGATCTCGCTCGGCCTGCGTGCGGACTATCTGGCTATCGCCACACTCGGGATCTCCGAGATCATCGTCGCCATCCTCAAGAACGAGGACTGGTTGGCCCGCGGCGTCAAGAATGTCGCCGGGCTTCCGCGGCCCGTCCCCTATGAAGTCGATCTGCAGCAGGCCGCCTGGTTTCAGGAGTGGGCGGCATGGTTCGGCGCCTCGCCCGTCGATGCCTCCTCGATCTTCGTGAAACTCTGCTACGCCGGGTTGTTTCTCTCCGTCCTGCTCGTCGTACTCTGGCTGTCTGAGGCGGCCCTCCGCGCCCCCTGGGGGCGGATGATGCGCGCGATCCGCGACAACGAGACGGCAGCCGGTGCCATGGGCAAGAACGTGACCGCGCGTCATCTGCAGGTCTTTGTCCTCGGCTCCGCGGTTATCGGCATCGCCGGCGCTATGCTGACCACGCTTGACGGCCAGTTCACACCAGACACCTATCAGCCACTCCGCTTCACGTTCATCATCTGGGTGATGGTCATCGTCGGTGGCTCCGGCAACAACTGGGGGGCGGTGCTCGGCGGGTTCATCATTTGGTTCGCGTGGGTCGAGGCAGAGCCGGTCGGCCTTTGGCTGATGGACGTGCTGACCTCCGGCCTTGCCGACGACAGCCCTCTGCGCGCACACCTGCTCGAGAGCGCCGCCCACATGCGCCTCATGACGATGGGTCTCGTGCTGCTGCTTGTACTGCGCTTCTCGCCGCAGGGCCTGATCCCGGAAGAAAAGCGATAGACGGGGATCAGTCTGGGCCGGAACCTGCGCGCTGCCATGAACGTTCAGCGTTGACAGCCCGCGCCTTGCGATCCCGCAGGCCCGAGCCGCAAATCACCGTTCGACATCAGCAAATCGGAGACCTCATGAAGACCATGCCAACCCTCATCGTCGTGTCGCAGCGCTGCCTCCCGGCGCTCGTCGCGCTGCTGATCGCCGCAACACATATCTTCGCTCCGACAATCGCCCATGCCGATGACGAACCCGAGCTGATTTTCAAGCGCTCCACCGTCTTCAAGCTGCTCTCGCCCGACCACAAGCTGGCGACCTACGCGATCGATGACCCGCAAGTTGAGGGTGTCGCATGTCACTTTACGGTGCCCGAGAAAGGCGGCTGGGTCGGCTGGCTGGGTCTCGCGGAAGAGCTTTCCGATGCCTCGCTCGCCTGTCGCCAGGTCGGCGAGGTCAAGTTCCGCGAAAAGTTCAAGCAGGGCTCCGAGATGTATCGCGAGCGCCGCTCGATCTTTTTCAAGAAGGTCCGGATCGTGCGCGGGTGCGACGCCAAGCGCAACGTCCTCGTCTACCTGATCTATTCCGACAAGCTCATCGACGGCAGCCCAAAGAACTCGACATCGACCGTACCGATCATGCCGTGGGGCAATTCCACCCCGCCCCGGTGCGGTGACTATCTACGTTAAAGAGTGACGCGTGAGCACGGGCCTCAAGCGACAACGCGCGCCTTTACGCAAGCGTCAACCGCGCGTTATCACGCCAGCGACATTCTGTGCGCCCGGACATCCGGGCAGCGGATCACGTCCAGAACTCAGGAGCGTGCCATGGCGGCGAACTACGAACATCTTCTCGCGCCGCTCGATCTCGGCTTCACCACGTTGCGCAACCGCGTGGTCATGGGCTCAATGCACACCGGCCTGGAAGACAAGAAACGCGATCTGCCGAAGCTTGCGCGGTACTTCGCAGAGCGTGCCGAAGGCGGCGTTGGCCTGATCGTCACGGGCGGGTTCGCGCCGAACGTTGAAGGCTGGCTCGCCCCGTTTTCCTCCACAATGGCAACCCGTAGCCAGGCGCGTCGCCACCGCGAAGTGACAGCAAGCGTCCATGGCGCGGGCGGGAAGATCGCCATGCAAATCCTGCATGCCGGGCGATACTCTTATCATCCTTTCGCCGTCGCCCCGTCGAAGGTCAAGTCGCCGATCAGTCCGTTCACACCCTGGCAACTCTCTCCCGAAGGCATCGAGCGCCAGATCAAGGCGTTCGTGAACGCGGCAGAACTCGCCCGCGACGCGCACTATGACGGTGTCGAGGTGATGGGCTCTGAAGGGTACCTCATCAATCAGTTTCTCGTCTCCCGCACCAACCGTCGCGATGACGATTGGGGCGGCGCATTCGAGAATCGGATGCGGTTTCCTGTCGAGATCGTCCGCCGGATGCGTGAGGCCGTCGGGCCAGATTTCATCATCATCTACCGCCTCTCGATCATTGACCTCATCAAGGACGGCCAAACCTGGGAGGAAATTACGCGTCTCGCCAAGGCGATCGAGCAGGCGGGCGCGACGATCATCAACAGCGGCATCGGCTGGCATGAAGCGCGTGTGCCGACCATTGCCACCATGGTGCCCCGCGCCGCCTTTGCCTGGGTCACAGAAAAACTCCGCGATGCGGTGTCCCTCCCGCTCTGCACGACCAACCGGATCAACACGCCGGAAGTTGCGGACCAGATCATCTCGGACAACCAGGCAGATCTTGTCTCGATGGCCCGGCCGTTCCTCGCCGATCCGGAGTTCGTGAAGAAGGCCGCAGAAGGCCGCGCGGACGAGATCAACACCTGTATTGCCTGCAATCAGGCCTGCCTCGACCACGTCTTCGACAAGAAGATGACCTCCTGCCTCGTCAATCCGCGCGCCTGCCACGAAACCGAACTGAATTATCCTCCGGTCAGCGCCGCCAAACGCATCGCCGTCGTCGGCGCAGGACCGGCCGGGTTATCCTGCGCAACGACGCTCGCCGAACGCGGCCACGATGTTGATCTCTATGACGCGGCGAACGATATCGGCGGCCAGTTCAACATGGCAAAACAGATCCCCGGCAAGGAAGAGTTTTACGAGACACTCCGCTACTTCCGTCGGCGGATCGACATCACGGGCGTCAAGCTTCATCTCGACCGCCACGTCGACGCGGATGAGCTGGCGGCAATGGGCTACGACGAGATCATCCTCGCAACGGGCGTGCGTCCACGCGAGCCCGGCATCGACGGCATCGACCACGCCAAGGCGCTGTCGTACGTGGATGTCCTGAGTGGTGGCGCTGATGTCGGAAAGCGGGTGGCGATCATCGGTGCTGGCGGGATCGGCTTCGATGTCGCCGAATTTCTGTCCCATAAGGGCGACTCAACCAGCCTCGACATCAACGCCTTCCTTGACGAGTGGGGCATCGTCTCGCCGCAGCAGGCACCAGGCGGCATAGCGCCGGGCGGTCCGGACCCGGCGCCGCCGGCACGCGAGATCACCCTGCTCCAGCGCTCACCCGGAAAACTGGGCGCAGGGCTCGGCAAGACGACGGGCTGGATTCACCGTGCGTCGCTGAAGATGAAACACGTCCGCACCGTCGGCGGTGCCACCTACGATCGTATTGACGATCGCGGTCTTCACATCACGGTAGGAGAAAAACCCGAGGTGCTCGACGTCGACAATGTGATCATCTGCGCCGGACAGGTACCGCGGCGAGATCTCCACGACACGTTGGTGGAACGCGGCGTGAGCGTTCACCTGATTGGTGGCGCCGACGTCGCGGCAGAGCTCGACGCCAAACGCGCTATTCATCAGGGGTGCACGCTTGCCAGCGAGCTGTAACGCGCATTGTGCGGTCTTGTGCATGCGGAAATCACTGACGCTGGAAGGCCACAGGGCCGAAAGGGGAATTTAATCCGTTCGTGACGTATGCGTGGATAAAAAAGCGAATCACGTAAACTGAAGAGTAGCACCTGACGATCTGGCAATTTTCGCAGCGGCTTCTCTCGATGGTCTCCCCTTGTCACAAACGCGCAGCGACGCGATGGGCGGCGGTTCTCTCCGTGCTGGTTGTGACAGCCTGGTCAGACGCCGCATCTGCCGCCAATCGCGTCGCGGACGTGGTCACCGAAAATTTCGTACCTATTCGGCATAACGGTGCCTGTATTGCCAACGTCGCTGTGGCGTCGGACGGCGACATAACCGCCACAGCGGGATACTGCCCGGAGCCCGGTCAGCCGTCGCACGAGATCACGTTCACGTTCAACGCCCCGAACATTGACGAATTTTATCACGGCATCACCGTGTGGTCGAACTCCGGGAGCGTGTATACCGACGACGAGCTGCGCATCTTCGATATCGAGATCGACTATACGGATCCGATTACAAACACACCGCAGACATTGACCGCAAACGACGTGGACATCGGCGACACGTTGTCGGCGAACGATCCGAAGTTCGTCACTTTTGCATCCCTCGGCGGCCCGGATGCACTCCCGGCCATCACCGCTGTTCGGATCGACAACCTGCGTGGTAGCGGTACCATTGAGAACGCGTTCCGCGAGTTCCAGTTGACCTCCGACCCGCCAGAGCTGGCCGTCATCAAATCCGGCGTGATCAACGATGGCGGAGATGGCATCGCGCATGCGGGTGACACCGTGAGCTACACGTACGTCGTCACCAACACGACAAACGAGACCGTGTTCAATGTCGCTGTCACCGATCAGGCCGGTGACTTCACCGGTGCTGGCACCGTTCCATCACCCGCGCTCTCGTCCGGCGGCAACGACTATGACAGCGGCGCCGGCACCCCGACTGACATCCGACCCGGCGAAACGGTGACGTTTACCGCGTCCTACGCGTTGGAACAGGCGGACATAAACGCAGGCGCACTCTCAAACCAGGCACGCGCCGATGGGGTGGACTTTCACAACGAGGCGGCAACAGACCTCTCGGGTGCCACCAACGCGGATGACAATCCGACCGTCCTGACGCTGCCACCCATGCCGGAACTCGACCTCGTGAAACGCGCAGACGACGACACGGATCGCGGTGCCGGTGAAACGATCGTTTACACCTACACGGTCACCAACACTGGCAACATGCCGATCAACGGCGTGACGGTCAGTGACAGTCACAATGGCAGCGGGCCGCCACCCGTGCCAAACGGCGAGACACTTGTCACGGACACAGCACCTGCGGGGGATTCGACGGATGCCGCGGCCGACGCATCGTGGGATACTCTGGCCCCAGGTGACATCATCAGCTTCTCCGGCTCGTACATCGTCACCCAGACAGACGTAGACACGCTCCAATAGGAGGGGCCGCCTCCGCCCAATATGCCGTCGCGCCGTGTCGCGTGAGCCTAAGGATGGGGAGAGCGGTTGAGCGGGGCAGGACAACGCAAATCCCGCCCGCTATAAGCACGACCGAACCAACGCGCACCGTGCAAGGCGCCCCGTAGTCGGGGTGTTCCTCACACCAAACGCCGTCTACGCGTGACGTCGTGCACCCCTGTTCTGGAGATCGAGATGAGTGCGACCTCAAGCGGCGCTAACGCCGCGCCGACACCTGCCGAGATCACACCGGCCCTCATCGCCGAGCACGGGCTTTCGGATGAGGAGTATGCGCGCGTTCTGGAGATCATGGGACGGACCCCGTCGATCACCGAGCTCGGAATTTTCTCCGTGATGTGGTCGGAGCACTGCTCGTACAAATCATCAAAAGTCTGGCTAAAGACCCTGCCGACGGAAGGGCCACAGGTCATTCAAGGGCCGGGCGAGAATGCAGGCGTCGTCGATCTCGGCGATGGCGATTGCGCCGTCTTCAAGATGGAAAGCCACAACCACCCGTCGTTCATCGAGCCGTATCAGGGCGCTGCGACAGGCGTTGGCGGCATCATGCGCGATGTCTTCACGATGGGTGCCCGCCCCGTTGCGAATCTCAACGCCTTGCGTTTCGGCGCGCCAGATCACCCAAAAACCCGTCACCTGGTCTCCGGCGTCGTGGCCGGCATTGGCGGATATGGCAACTGCATCGGCGTGCCGACCATTGGCGGTGAAACGAATTTCGATCCGCGTTACAACAACAACATCCTCGTAAATGCGATGTGCGTTGGCCTCGCCAGGACCGATGGCATTTTTTACTCCGCGGCGAAGGGGGTCGGCCTGCCCGTCGTCTATGTCGGCTCGAAGACCGGGCGGGATGGCATCCACGGCGCCACAATGGCCTCCGCCGAGTTCGATGACGATTCAGAAGAAAAGCGTCCCACAGTGCAGGTTGGCGATCCCTTCACCGAAAAGCTGCTCCTCGAGGCATGTCTCGAGCTGATGTCGCGTGACGCGATCATTGCAATCCAGGATATGGGCGCCGCCGGGCTCACCTCCTCATCGGTCGAGATGGCAGACAAGGGCGGCGTCGGATTCACGCTCAATCTCGATCACGTGCCGCAGCGCGAGACGGGTATGACGGCCTACGAGATGATGCTGTCGGAGAGCCAGGAGCGGATGCTCATGGTTCTGAAACCAGGCACGGAGGCCGAAGCCGAGGCGATCTTCCGCAAGTGGGAGCTGGATTTCGCTGTCGTCGGCACGACCAATATCAGTGGGATGGCCCGGATGGACACCGTTCGCGACGGCGATCGCCTGTGGCTCATCGGCGGATCCGGAACCCATCTCGGTCAATCGATTTATCAGGATATCTGTGGCGACGGCTTTGACGGCGCGCCGCCACCCGTTGACTTGGCCGAGGAACGCCGCATCGGCGATCGCATTCATGGTCTGATCCGGGATAGGCGCGTCACGGGCGTTCACGATATCAGCGATGGCGGATTGCTTGTCGCGATCGCTGAACTCGCCCTCGCAAGCGGAACCGGTTTCGATCTCACGAGCACCGAATGGAACCGCTCGGCCCACGCCGCGTGGTTCGGTGAAGACCAGGCCCGCTTTGTGGTCACGGTCTCCGGTGACGCCGCGCTCGAAGACGCCACCTTGCTCGGAACGGCGACGGGCGACGCGTTGCTGCTTCCCGACGGTGAAGCGGTGTTACTGGCCGCACTCCGCAGTGCGCACGAGAACTGGTTGCCCAGCCTTATGGGCTGACGCATTTTCGCGCCGACGCAAGCGACACTCGCTATACGCGAATCACTGTCGTGCTTTGAAGGCGTTTCGTTGTGGCTGTCGTTGGGCCAAAGCCGAAAGATCGCGCTTCATCGCGGACTGAGGAAGGCGTCAGGGCAATTGGGCGACAGGCATTTCGTGCTCATAGTGCAACTATAGGCGTCAAAGTTCCAATAAAACCCCCTATACGTGCATTTTCTATGCATTGTACCAGTCCGCTTAAGCGTATGGTCTGCTCACACAACCTATGCGGGATTGTACTGCGTCTCCCACGCGAAATGACGATACATGGAGCAGTACATGCGCTTAACACTTGGGGTGCTTGGCACCACGCTGATACTTGGCGGCTGTGCCGTCCTTCCCGAACCGCTGACCGAGATCGAGATCGCCACCTTGGCCGATGAGGTCCGTGGCGGCGTCACCGCTGGTCAGGAAGTCGTGAATCATCGCGTCGATCTCTACGAGGCGATGTCCCGCGCGATCCGCTACAATCTCGACAGTCGGGTGGAGGCGCGCCAGCACGCGCTGCGTGAGCGCCAGCTCAGCCTCGCGCATTATTCTCTTCTGCCCAACCTTGTGGTCGATAGCGGTTACGCCGACCGGGACAACCACTCCGGCGGCAGTTCACGTCGCCTGCCCCTGGGTACCGGCCCGATCCAGGCCGATACGCCTTCCACATCCTCAGAGCGTGATGTGTTCACGTCCGATCTTGAGTTGAGTTGGAACGTGCTCGACTTTGGCCTCTCCTACGTGCGCGCCCGTCAGGCTGCCGACAAGGCATTGATCGCGCGCGAGAACCAGCGTCGCGTCGTGCTTCGCATCGTCGAGGATGTCCGCACGTCCTACTGGCGTGCGGTGACAGCAGAGCGACTGATCACGCGGCTGCGCAGACTGGAGGGCCGTGTGTCCCGCGCCCTGCGTGATACGCGTTCGCTTGCGACCGACGGAGATGCCTCGCCGCTGACCGCCCTTACGTTCGAGCGCGAGTTGGTTGAGATCAAGCGTGAGATCCAGCGCTTGCAGGATGACCTCGGCGTCGCGAAGATCCAGCTCGCCGCCTTGATGAACGTGCGCCCGGGCAAGCATTTTCATGTCGTCATACCGACGTACCAGAAGCCGCCGCCCTACATCGGCTTGTCCGCTGACGATATGGTTTCGCGTGCCCTGGAGCGGCGTCCGGAACTCCTCGAAGTGGCGTACGAGAAGCGGATCAACCGCGAAGAAGCAACGGCGGCCATTCTCGAGATCCTGCCATCCGTTGGCTTGAGCGCCGGGACGAACTGGTCATCGAACGCCTTCCTGTTCAACCAGCACCATCTCGCATGGGGCGCACAGGCATCGTGGAACCTCCTGAAGGTCTTCAGCTATCGTGGTCGTGCGGCCGAGATCGCCGCGCGGGATGATCTGCTTCGCGTGCGCGGCCTCGCAGTCACGATGGCGGTGATGACGCAAGTGCACATCGCCCGCATCCGCGTCATCCATGCGCGGAAAAAATATCGCACCGCGCGACACTTCATGGATGTTCAGGTCCGCATCCTGCGCCAGATCCGCAGCAGTCTCGCGGCCGGCAAGGTGAGCGAGCAAACCGCGATCCGTGAGGAAATGAATACGCTCGTTGCGCGTGTCAAACTCGATCTGGCGCACGTCACCCTGCAGAACGCGTATGGCGCTGCCTATGCTGCGATGGGGATCAATCCCTTCGCTGACGTGCATGTTGATCACGGCTCGCTGGATCAACTGGCTGGCTCTCTACGCGATGGCTGGAACGGAATGCGGGCTGTCGCAGCGCTGCGCCCGCATCATCAGCGGCCAGGACCGTGGAAAGCGGCGACTGGAGATACCACGGACGACGACGCAGACGTTGCGACATCCACAGCCGCGTTCGGTCGACGCCTCACACGCGTCTCGACAACCATGGCCTTCACCGCCGCCACCAACCGATAGCGGGGAGAAGAATTCCGGCGCAGTGGTTGACAACGTATCTCGTCTCCCGAGGGGAGATGCGGTGCGAGGCTTACCCCAGTGAGCTTCGGTCTTGGACGATCGCCCCACCCGTCGTTTCCAAGGCGCCACTGCGCCGGTAACTGAAGGAGGCGCCACTGCGCCGGTAACTGAAGGAGGCGCCACTGCGCCGGTAACTGAAGAGGCGCCCCTTACGTCGACTCGTCAGCTTGGTGAGATGGCGTCGCAGCGTCCTCATGCACGGGCGGCAAGTCCTCGCTGCCCGCATCGGCATCCCGAAAAAGATCGGGTGGATCAGCGACGATCGCATCGACCAGCTCGCTAACCCCGACACCGACCAGCCGAAACGCCCGCCCATCCGCCTCAGCAAGGATCAGATGGCGTGCCGTCTCAAGCAGCACATCGGCGCGCTGGGTGGGCGCAGGCAATTGCCGGTTCCGCGTGAGGATCTGGAAGTCATGCGTCTTTAGCTTTAGCACCACCGTCGAGCCCGCAACGTCACCGCGCCTCAGTCGTTCAGCAACACGGCCACACAACGGCTCGACCATCTCGACGAGCCGGGCCCCATCGCTGATGTCACGGGAGAATGTCGTCTCTGCCGAAACGCTCTTTGATGCGCGATGCGATGTGACCGCCCGGGTATCGTTGCCATGGACGTAGCCCGCCAGCCTGCGCCCGAACTTGCCGAAGATCGCGGTGAGCTCCATCTCCGACATCCGCTGGAGCTGACCAATCGTCTCGATGCCGCGTGCATGCATCCGCGCCGCCGTAGCCGATCCGACCCCGTTGATCTCGCGCACGGACAGTGGCTTGAGGAACGCTTGTGCCTCTCCCCGGCCAATGACCGAGAAGCCGTCCGGCTTTTCGAGATCAGACGCGAGCTTGGCGAGGAACTTATTGTACGACAGGCCGATCGACACCGTGATGCCAACCTCGCTGCGAACACGGTGCGCAATCGTTGCCAGCGCATCAGCCGGAACACCGTCGAGCGCGCGCAATGCACTGAGATCAAGATAGGCTTCGTCCAGCGAGATCGGCTCGATAATCTCTGTCGCATCGTGAAAGATGCGCCGGATGTGCTGGCTCACGGTCTTGTATTTCGCCATGTCCGGCTTGACGACTGTCGCATGCGGACAGAGTTCGAGCGCCTTGAACATCGGCATTGCCGAGCGCGGTCCATACTGTCGCGCAATGTAGCAGGCCGTCGTCACAACCCCGCGCCCGCCCGGATGCCCGACGATCAGAGGTTTGTCGCGGAGCGACGGATCATCCCGCTTTTCGACGGACGCATAGAACGCGTCACAATCGACATGCGCGATATCGAGCGCCAGAAGCTCCGGGTGCGAGATCAGTCTTGACGAACCGCAGTTGGGGCATTGCGCCAGCACCGCGCCGTCTGTGGTCGCTGGGGTAATCTGCCCGCAGTCGCGACAGAGCGTCGTCATCTGTCCTGTCCGCGCAGCTTGTCGGTGATCCGCCGGTCCCGTTTGGTGGGGCGGCCTTCACCTGGCAGCCGTCGCGCGACCGGGGTGGAGAGAACAAGTCCGCGGGCCGGTGCCGCGCCCGTATCTGGCGGCGTCAGATCTTCATAAAGCTGTTGCGCTTCCTCGGCCGGTCCACGACGCACACCGGGCGCGACAATCTTGAGGATGCGCAAACGACGGTTGAGCGTCATCGTCAACACGTCGCCAGCCCGCACGTTTTGGCTCGGCTTGTCTGTCGCAACGCGATTGACGCGCACTTTGCCCGAAGTGATGAGGCGGCTGGCCAGACTGCGCGACTTCACGATGCGCGCAAAAAACAGCCACTTGTCCAGCCGCTGTGGGCCCGTGTCGGATGGCGTGTCGGTCATGGTGTCCGATGCCGTGCCCGGCTTGCCCGAGCCATCCTGGTCTGTGCTGTCATCAGTCAGAAGGCGCGCCCTCCGGAAGCTGTATCGACGCCGGTTTCAGGTCGCCTGATCGTTGGCGCCGTCGCTGCTCGCTGTCTCTGAGCCTGTTTCAAGCTGCGCCTTGAGCTTGCTGAGCGCTGCAAAAGGTGAGTCCGGGTCAGCAGCCTGATCGCGCTTTTTCTTCGCAGGCGGAGAAGCGGAGAATTTTGCCGGTGCCTTGACGTCGTTGCGGCGTTTATCTCCGCGTCGATTGTCTTGACGGTGCCCGCGCTTCGCATGGTCACGTCCGCGACCTCCTTCACCCCCCGTTTTGCGCTGTTGCGCACCACGATGGGGTTTGGTTGCGTTGGCCGATGCGCCGTCCGCTGCGCCATCCGTTGTCGCGTTCTGGCCACCCTGTTGTCCCCCGCGACGTCGATTGGCTTGAGACTGCCGCGCGCGGTTCCGGTTGCGATGGTTATCGTGACGTGCCGGCCGCCAGATGTCGATGAACGTCGGTCCTTCTTCTGCAGCGGTCGCAGCGTTGGCCGCAGTGTCATCGGATGGAACGCTGTCGCTCTCCCCCGCATCTTGCGCGTCCGTCGCAGCAGATGCTGCGGGTTGCGGAGCATCCCCGGGTGTCGACGCGGATGCAGCATCGTTCGCCGCAGTCTCAACAGCTACGGGTTCCGGTTCTTTTTTCTCCGCTTTCAGCTGTCGACGATCCAGGCGGAAGCCGAGCGACCTCAGGATAGCCCCCACCTCATCGGCCGAGCACCCGAGGATCGACATCATGTCGGCCTGAACCGTGAAGCCTCCATCACCGGTTGCGCCGGCAGGGGCGGCGTCCTGCCCGGCCTTCTCGCTTTCCGTTTTGCCTTCGGCAGTCGCCTCATTGCCTGCCGCATCCGGTTTCTTGCGCCATGCAACCAGCGGGCGGATCATGTCCGCAAGCCGCTCCAGCATATCGACCCGCACGATCCGCGGTCCGCAGATGTGATACCCGGCAACGCGATAAAACGCTTCCGGCACGTCCGGGTCCGCCGCAGCGGAGGTCAGCCCGGCGCGTGGTGCCTCATAGGTTGGCAGCACATCGGAATTCTCTCCGCCCTTCGCCGCGTTCAACCGCCAGAGCAGCACCAGCAGTTCGGTTGCCGCAGGTTTCAGCAGAACCGGAAAATAAATGTTGAACGCCCCGAAGCGCACACCGAACCGGCGCAACTGCCCGCGAGATGTCTGATCCATCGACCGCACATCATCCGAAACGTCAGCACGCTTGAGGATGCCGAACGCTTCCACCAGCTGAAATGCCACGCCGCGTGCCATGCCGCTTGTGTCACTCGCGCCCGCCATCATCACGAGCGGCTTGGCACGTTCATCCACCAGATCACGAATCCACGTATCGAGGCGCGCCTGGATCTTCTCCTTGTCTGGGCCACTCAGATGTTCGTCGGCAAGCACACTCACCCGCGGCGCGAGCGGTGTGTCGCCCGCTGAAAGCCGCGCAATTTGCTGATCGCGCCAAAACACCCCACCGCTTGCATCGAATCGAAACGCATCCGCCTTCGCCGACGCGATGCGTCGTGTCCGCATCACAAGTTCCTTCGAGAGCACATGCGCCGCAGCGTTCCGGCTCGCCTTCGCATCGATCGCCCCGTCCGCCTCGGCGTCCGCGATATAGCGCAGCCCCATCAGTCGCCCGACGTAGTGCTTCTCCACGTGGATCGCCCCGTCGTCGGAAATTTCGGCAAACAGCTCGTCACTGTCGCGGAGACTTTTCATCAGCGTACTCGTTCGGCGGTCGACGAACCGCTGGGTCAATTGATCGTGCAGCGCGTCGGAGAGTTTGTCTTCGATCTCGCGGGTCTTCTGCTGCCAGCCCTCGGGATTGTCCAGCCAGTCAGCGCGGTTCGCAATAAACGTCCACGTCCGCATGTGGGCAAGCCGCGTGGCCAGCGTGTCGATATCGCCGTCGGTCCGGTCCGCCTGCGCCACGTGCTTGGCAAACCAGTCTTCCGGCAGTTTTTCCTGCGGTGAAAGCAAATGGCGGTAGAGCGTCACGACCAGTTCTGCATGGGTGCTCGCAGAGATCTTGCGATAGTCCGGAACCTGACAGACCTCCCAAAGCCGCTTGATGGCCGCTGGCGAGACGGCGAGCCGCGAGACGTCATCGTCGCGCAATGCCGCTTCGAGCGTAATGACATCATCCGCCGTCCGCGCCCGTGCCAGCCGCCCGTGCCCCGGGCTCTCGTTCAGCGAAGCTCTCAGGGCCGGAACGGAAGAATAATCCAGTTTGGCATTGCGCCACTGCAACATCTTCACCGGCTCGAAGGTATGGTTCTCAAGCGCTTCGACGGTTTCCTGTTCGAACGGCTCGGTATCGCCGGTGACGCCGAACGTCCCGTCATTCATATGACGACCGGCGCGCCCGGCGATCTGTGCCATTTCAGAGTGTGTGAGGTTGCGCATCCGCTGGCCGTCGAACTTGC
Source organism: Pseudomonadota bacterium (assembly GCA_038534255.1). Lineage (GTDB taxonomy): Bacteria > Pseudomonadota > Alphaproteobacteria > Rhizobiales > CALHAX01 > CALHAX01. The sequence goes on along the minus strand of JBCAXC010000001.1, from coordinate 8,995 downwards.
GCGTCGCAGCAAACGCCACGTGGCCAACGTTCAGGTTGAGCCCCATCCCGATCGCGTCCGTCGCGACGAGAAAGTCGACTTCCTCCGATTGATAGAGCTCCACCTGCGCGTTGCGGGTCCGTGGACTGAGTGCGCCCATCACAACGGCGGCCCCGCCACGTTGCCTCCGGATCAACTCCGCGATGGCGTAGACGTCCGCTGCCGAGAACGCGACAATCGCCGTCCGTCGCGGCAGGCGGGAAACCTTCTTTTGCCCCGCATAGCTCAGCTGGGAAAGCCGCGGTCGCGCAACGAAATTCGCTCCCGGCAGCGTATCGGAGATCACACTGCGCATCGTATCGGAGCCGAGCAGCAAGGTTTCCTGCGTACCTCGCGCGTGCAGGAAGCGATTGGTGAACACGTGACCGCGCTCGGGGTCTGCCGCAAGCTGCACTTCGTCGATGGCAACAAACGCAACATCGAGCGTCTGCGGCATCGCTTCAACAGTGCAGATCCAGTAACGCGCCTGCGGCGGCTTGATCTTCTCTTCACCTGTGATCAACGCAACCTGCGCCGCGCCAACGCGGGCCACCACCCGATCATAAACCTCCCGCGCCAGCAGCCGCAGCGGAAGCCCGATGAGCCCGCTCTCGTGGCCGAGCATGCGTTCGATTGCGAGGTGGGTCTTGCCGGTGTTGGTCGGCCCGAGAACGGCGGTGACGCCACGGGCGGGGGCAGGCGTGAAGGGCATGAAAAACTCTCAGCCGTTGCGCTGGTGCGCAGTAGTCCGCGCACCGGCCTGTTGAAGATGAGAGGTCGTGATGATCAGCCCCTCATGGTTAAGACCGCGACTTTAGCAGTGTCGTCGGGACATCGCAGAGAAACTTGTGACAGTCCGGCACGTGATCCGCATGTCGGCCCAAGCAGCGTCCGTGCGTCGTGGTGGGCAGCGGTTTACCGACTGGTAAGCAAGTGTGATGCCGATGGGCGGGCGGGCGAAACGCTCCGACTGCGGGCGGTCGTCCTTCAGTTCGACAACGCCAACCGCCGCTGATCGCGCAGCATGACATTAACGTTCTGCGCCTGAAGCACGGCATTCCCGACGATCGTAGGCACCGTGATCCGGTATGGCACGTAGAGGTCCGCATCGCGCGCCGGGACCATCAGCACGGTGATGGCTTTGCCCTCGGCGATGTAGTCGTACTTCTTGCCTGTCTTGTGCCCGGAAATCGGCGTGTAGCGCACGGCACAGACGAACGCCTGCTTGCCGAACCCGCGACGCGTCTGCGTCTCTATCGTGCGACGCCCCCTCGGTGTGAGCGCCACATCGAAGCGGTGCCGACCGTCAAAGACCTGGATCTTCTGCTTGCAGGGGTGTCCGCCACCGACGGGCATCGAGAGCTGGGCAAGCGCGCTCATCGGGTCGAGCACCCCGATCTTGTGAGCCTCGGTCACAGGCACGCGCCCCTTCTTAAGGTTGCGCTGCGGGTTCAAGGTGACGCTCGTCACCCGCCGCTTGGAAAAGCTGACAGTGACAGACCGTGTTTTCCGCTTGTTGCGACGATAGGAGTAGGCATATCGCGCTGGCATCGGCCCACGCGCCGTCGTCTGGCCCGTCACATTCGCCGCGCCGCGCCACTTGAATGCGCCAAACAGCGCTTTCAGCTTCGCCTCGCTGCTCGTGGCGTACGTGTCGCCATCGAGGCGAGAGGAGAACGTGAACTTCCCGAACTCGACCCCGGCCAGCTGGATGCGATAGTTGGCCGTCACCCGTGAGACCTCGGAACCGGCCTGCACGCTTGCTGTCGGCATGACAACCGCCAGCAAAGCAAGCGCAGCGGTCGCAGTCCGAAACGACGAAAGGGTCATATGGGCGGCTCCGGTGAAGGATGGCGAAAAGCATGGCTGGCGCGCGAGCTATGGCGCGATTGAGCCGACACTATGTCGTCCGGCTTGGTGATGGGACCACGATAACGCATCCCGTCCGGAGGGCATGTAGAATGTGCGATTGGGCCAGCCGGAGTAGTGCTTGACGCTTGCGACCGGGCCTGACTATACACCGCCAAACGCGCGTGGGCTCAGACCGCGCACTCCCGAATACGCGAACGACGTCCTTGTCGCCCCCAATGCGGCGGGCGCTGACGTTTCAGAACAAGGATACGGTGCCATGGCCCGCCGGTGTGAATTGACAGGCAAGGGCGTGATGACTGGCAACAATGTCAGCCACGCGAACAACAAGACGCGGCGTCGATTCCTGCCGAACCTCTGCGATGTGACCTTGATCAGCGACACGCTCAATCGCTCGTTCCGCCTGCGCGTTTCGGCACAGGCGCTCCGCACGGTCGAGCATCGCGGTGGCCTCGATGCGTTCCTCGCCAAGGCCAAGGCGGACGAGCTCTCGATCAACGCGCGCCGGATCAAGCGCGATGTCGCCAAGGCGATGGCCGACGGTGCATCCCAGTCTGCGGCTGGCGCGGAAGCCTGATCGGGCGCCCTGCGCTTCAATGGTTTGAGCAGCGGCCGCGCGGGTCACAACGCGCGGTCGCTGTGCATTTTCGATCCGGTGCTGGCCCAACGCGGGAGAGGGAAGCGCCATGATCGGCCTGTTTTTCGAAGTTTGGCCGAACGACGGACATGAGGCGGCATACTTTGACACCGCTGCAGCCCTCCGGCCGGATCTCGACGAGAACGGTGGTGTCCTTCACATCGACCGATTCCGCAGCCTGTCGACGCCCACAAAAATCCTGTCGCATCAGCATTGGCAGGACGCGGCGCATCTTGTCCGCTGGCGTAACAACGTCCGCCACCATGGCGCGCAAAAAGCTGGCCGCCTGATCCACTTCGCGGACTACCGCATCCGCATCTGCCCGGAACATCGCCCACAGCAAGGAGACGCGAGTCTACCCGAACGATGGATAGTCGCGCTTGAGACCAGCGGTGATGTCAATGTGCCGGGCGGTGGGGAAACTTATCAAAGCGTATACAACGAGACGCGTCACCTGGCCCTCTATGACGCGAGCGGCCCGACGTCGCTGAGCGAGCTGCAGGCCGCGCACCATCCCGGCGTGACCCGCCACGTCTTCTCGGTCATGCGGGATTATACGATGACGGACCGGACCGAAGCGCCGCAGGTCTGGTAGCGCGGATCAATCACCCTGCACCAACAACAGGCATCTCCCGTGGGGCGCGGCGCGTGAGCAGCTCCGCTCCGCCGTCCCGCACAACAATATTCTCCTCATGCACGAGCATCCGCCCCGGCGCGATTTCGAGCCCCGGCTCGATCGTCAGCACCATGTTTGGGCGGAGCACGACCGGGTGATCCGGCATGTGTGACGGCGGCTCGGTCAACTGTAGGCCAAGTCCGTGGCCAAGCCGCCCGGTGCTTGGTGAATCAAAACCGTCCGCTTCGATCCGCTCTGCCATCGCCGCAAAGAGATCTGCTGTTGTTGCCCCAGGTCTGGCCGCCGCAATTCCGGCCTCTGTCGCCTGCCAGAGCGTCTCCTGCGCGCGCATCACCGCGGCACTGGGCGTCCCAAATGCAAAGTTGCGATCAAAGTCACAGAAATATCCCTCCCATGTCGCGCCAACGTCGATGAAGAGCACATCGCCCGTCTCGAGTGTCCGCTCGGAAGGTCCGACGATGATCTGACGGTAGCTGCCGGCGCCCGAGCAGACAGAGAGAAAAGGCACCTGGTCCGCGCCGCACGCATGCAGCATCTGTCGAAACGTGCGTGCGATCTCATGCTCGCTCTGCCCGACCGCCAGAGTGGGCTCAAGTGCCTCGAATGCGTCCCCGGCGATCTCACAGGCCCGGCGTATCGCCGCGATCTCCCGCTCCGACTTCTCGAGCCGCAGCTCCCAGATCAGCGGGCTCGCATCGACAAACGAGAGCCCGCGCACGTCTGACCGCAGCTGATCGAAGTCGAGCACCGGCATGCGCAGGCTCATCTCGCGACCAAGCTCAAAACCGATACGCCCGCTTGTCCGTGGCAGCGCTTCGAGTTGCGCCTGAAGGAGGGAAATGCCGTCGTCGTCCGGCTGGGGTGCTGGCCACGTCGCGATATCGTCGACGAAAGCGGCGCGAAACCCGTCCGCCCCGATGTCCGGTATGACGGCCCACGGCATCCCACCACGCGGCACGATGACAAACCAAGGCCGGGTCGGGCTCTCCCAGAATGTCGAGGCAAACCCCGTGAAGTAGCGCACGTTCTGCGGCGTCGTGACAACCAGCGCGTCCAGGTCATCACGCGTCATCGCAGCGTGGGCCCGCTCCAGCCGATCTTCATACTCCGCCTTCGGAAATCCGCGCGCCACGTCAGTCATCGTCTCGCCTGTCAACGCTGGTGTTTCGCAATGCGTGCGTGTGCTACGGCATCTGCTTTGATCAAGCGAGTTTTTCGGATCATCGGGATGAAAGTCCTCACAGTCGGCGGCGCCATGGTCGACACCATTGCGATCATCCAGAGCGACCGGATCGAGCGCATGACGATGCGGAACGCGGATGCTGATTTCCTGCTGCTCGAAGAGGGTCGCAAGATCGAGGCGTCGCAGATATCGACGCACGTTGGTGGCGGTGCGATCAACGCGGCCGTCGCGATGGCGCGACAGGGCCACGACGTCAGCTCCCTCGTCAAGCTCGGCCGGGATCACCGCGCTGACCTCGTGTTGCAGCGCCTCGCTGATGAGAATGTCGGCACTGCGCACATCGTTTGCGACGACGACGAGCCAACCGGCGCATCCGTGCTTGTGGCCTCGCACGAGCGCAATGCCGCGATCTTCACGTTCCGCGGTGCTAATACCTGTCTGGAACCGGACGATGTCGCTGCCGCAAACTTCGGCGTGGACCTGCTCTACGTTTCCTCGCTTTCAAACAACTCCGCCGATCGTTTCCCGCAGCTCGTCGCCGCCGCGCGGGCGTCGGGCGCAACGGTTGCGACCAATCCGGGGACACGGCAGCTCTCGGCGCGCGGCAACGCGTTTCTCGATTGCCTCCCTAACATCGACATCCTCTGCATGAACGCGGCGGAAGCGGCCGTCCTCGTACCGGTGCTGGTTGCGAAGTGCGGAGAAGGCGGTGCGCCGCTGTCCGGTGGGTCGTCCCCGGATGGCCACGCCGCATCGCGCCTCGCACAACGCGGCTTGACGGGCGGCGGGTTCGAAATGGGCCTCCGGCGCTTCTTCAAGGGCCTCCGCCTGTTCGGTGCCCACAGCATACTGGTTACCGACGGCGTCGACGGTGCCTACCTGGCGCATGGTGACAGGATTTTCTATTGCCCGGCACGCCGCGTTGATGTCGTCGGGACGGCGGGCGCGGGAGATGCGTTCGCATCGACACTCAGCGCCGGTCTTGGCGCTGGCGCGTCCGCCAAGGCCGCGCTCCGCGCCGCCGCATGCAACGCTGCGTCTGTCGTCGGCGCCGCGGACACGCAAACTGGATTGCTGGAGGCCGCTGCGCTGGCACACAATGTCGCCGCGCATGCGGATGAATTGCCGGTCAACGAGTTCCCACTATAGTGCACCTGCATATCGGGGAAGGACGATCTACCGAGACGTTTGCCCGAGGCCACACCACTTTTGAGCCAGGGCCCCAGCCCCGGCGCACCTGCGTCACGCAACCGAGACACACCAGAACATGACCGCTGATATGATCCTCATCATGATTTCGATCGTGGTGCTCCTGAGTATTTCCGCATTCTTCTCCGGATCGGAAACCGCTATGACGGCGGCCTCGCGTGCCCGGGTCCGTTCCCTCGAAAAGGAAGGAGACACGCGGGCGACGACGGTGGCGGCGCTGGCAAGCGAGCCGGAGCGTATGATCGGCGCGATCCTGATCGGCAACAACCTTGTTAACATCCTCGCCTCCGCCCTCGCGACAACGCTCTTCCTGAGCATCTTCGGAGAGGCGGGCGTCGTCTACGCGACACTGGCGATGACGGCGCTCGTCGTCGTCTTCGCTGAAGTTTTGCCGAAGACCTATGCGATTTTTGCTCCCGAACGCATGGCGCTCGCCGTCTCCCCGGTCCTCCGCGTGATCGTGGTCGTCCTGGCACCGATCGCAGACGGCGTTCAGTTCATCGTCCGTCGCGTCCTCGGCAGCCGCCTGACCGCCTCGCAGGATGACGCAACAACCGCGGCACAGGAAGAGTTGCGCGGCACCATCGATCTCCACCATCAGGACGGCGCCGTGGTCAAACACGATCGCGACATGCTCGGCGGCATTCTCGATCTCGGTGATCTCGAAGTCGTTGACGTCATGGTGCATCGCACGCAGATGCAGACGATCGACGCGGGTGACACAGGGCCAAAAATACTCGACGAAGTCCTGCGAAGTCCGCACACGCGACTTCCGATGTATCGCGATGAACCGGAGAATATTGTCGGCATCCTCCACGTGAAGGATGTCCTGCGAGAGCTCAATCGCCAGGACCACGACGTCGAGCAGATCGACTTTCAGAGTTTTGCATCCGACCCATGGTTTGTACCGGAGTCGACAGGCCTGAAAGAACAGCTCGACGCGTTTCTCCGCCGCAAGAGCCATTTCGCCCTCGTGGTTGACGAGTACGGCGAGGTGATGGGGCTGGTGACGCTGGAGGATATTCTGGAGGAAATCGTCGGGCAGATCACCGACGAGCACGACATCGAGTATGTGGGCATCCGCCCCCAACCGACGGGTTCCGTCAACGTTGATGGCTCGGTGCCGGTCCGCGACCTCAATCGCCACATGGACTGGACGTTGCCCGAGGATGAAGCGACCACGATCGCCGGGCTCGTGATTCATGAAGCCCAGACGATTCCGGAGCCGGGTCAGGTCTTCACGTTTTATCGTTTCCGCATCGAAGTGCTGCGCAAGCAGCGCAACCAGATTACCGCGCTGCGGATCACACCCATCGAACCCGAAGAGACCGGCGATCAGACCGAACAGTCCGCGTCAGCCGCTCCACCTGCCACGACAACGCAATAACATTATGCTGCTGGCGGCTTGGAACCGCCGTGAAAGTGAAACGGAGCTGTGATCGGCGGAAGCGGCGGGCGCTCACGAATAATGTCAGCCGCCCGCGCAGCAATCATCTGTGTCGGCGCGTTGAGGTTGGCGCTGATCACCTGCGGCATCACGGACGCATCGACGACGCGCAGCCCGCTGATCCCGTGAACGCAAAACGCCGTGTCCACCACCGCGTCCGCGCCATGTCCCATCCGGCAGGTCCCGCACGGATGATAATCCGTCTCGCTCATCGCACGGACCGCGCCCGCCAATGCCTCGTCCGTCTCCGCACCGGCGCTCGGCCCCTGTTCGGCGCCCCGAAATTCATCAAATGCCGGTTGGTTCACGATCTCTCGCAGCCGCCGCATCCCGGCGATCATGATGTCGAGGTCTTCGCGATCCTGCATGTAGTGGAACGTCATCGCCGGTGAGTCTGACGGGTTCGCAGACTTCAGCGTGACAGCACCGCGACTGCGGGGCCGCAACACGTCGATATGGACCGCAAAAGCCTGGTTCAGCTTGAGCGTCTCGCCGATCATCTCGATCCCGACCGGACCAAAATGATACTGCACATCGGGATAGGGCACATCCGGCCCACTCCGCACAAGTCCGCCCGCTTCCCAGACGTTCGAAGCCGCAAGTCCACCGCGCGTAAAAATCCATTCCAGCCCGTGCCGCGCTTGCATGAGGGGCGATGCGGCCTTGTCGATCGATACTGGCTTCGTGCACGCCCACTGCATCACGACACTCGCGTGGTCCTGCAGGTTCTGCCCGACACCCGGCAGATCGACGACGGGCGTGATGTCATGCGCCCGAAGCGCGTCAGCAGGCCCGATCCCCGAGAGCATCAGTGTCTGCGGAGAATTAATCGCGCCACCGCAGAGGATGACGTCCCGCTCCGCCTCAACCTCGTGGAGCGTCCCGCCGCGCCGATAGCTGAGCCCGGTCACGCGATTGCCGTTGCAGGCCAGTCGCTGCACCATCGCGTCAGTCTCAAGCGTCAGGTTGCTACGAGCGAGCGCAGGTTTCAGATGTGCCACCGCCGCGCTGCACCGGCGCCCGTTCCATCGCGTTGCGTCGAAGCGCGCCACCCCTTCCGGCTGGAACCCGTTCAGATCGTCAGAGTGGCCCTCGCCAGCCTGCTCGCCACTTTCGATGAACGCGTCATAAAGCGGGTTCTGATAGGTTCCCTGCGTGACGCCGAGCCTGCCGCTCCCACCGCGCCACATATTTTCTCCGCGGTCGCTGGTCTCGCCGGCCTTGAAGTACGCCAGGCAGTCCGCATAGCTCCAGCCTTCAAGGCCGTGGGCGGCTTCCCAGTTGTCGTAGTCGAGGGGATGTCCGCGCATGTAGACCATCGAGTTGATGGACGACGAGCCACCGACGACCCGACCGCGCGGCATGCTGACCTGCCGGTTGTCCAGCTCGGCTTCCGGCTCCGTCGCGTAGTTCCAGTTGATCTTCGGGTTGCGATACGCGTGGTAGACGCCCGCCGGCACATGAATCCAGAGATTGCGATCCGGCGGGCCCGCTTCGAGCACGAGGACAGAGCAAGCACCGTCCTCGCTCAACGCGTTCGCCAGCACGCAACCGGCCGAGCCGGCGCCGACAATCACATAGTCATATGCGCGTCGTGCCACCGGCTCCCCTTATGTCTGCTCGCAACGCACCGTCGAGTGACGGCAGATTACTCGGCCGCCACCTGCTGCATCACCGGCTCGATCCGCGCGGCGCAATATTTGAACTCCGGAATTTTGCCGACGGGATCGAGTTGTGGATTGGTCAGCTCGTTCGCGGAGGCTTCGACATAGGCAAACGGGACGAACACCACGTTGTGCTGCATGGCTTCGTCCGAACGCGCGGCGAGTTCGATCGACCCGCGCCGCGTTGCGATCCGCACAAGATCGCCCGGCTGGGCGCCGAGCTTGCGCAGCGTGAGCGGATGAATGCTGGCCGACGGTCCCGGCTCGATGGCGTCGAGATTTGACGCTCGCCGTGTCATCGCACCAGTGTGCCAATGCTCCAGCTGTCGCC